>JAAENP010000364.1 GCA_024224155.1 bacterium | reverse complement strand
GTTCTTCTGATAGCCCAGGCCGTGGTCCCAGCCGAGCCACCCGATCGTGCTGAGCCAGGGCTGCTGCCAGAAGAAGTGGCGGCTGCAGTGGCCTCCGGGATAGACAATGTCGGTCTGGGTCGCGACCGCCGGCCAGGTCTCGGGCGCGGTCCAGGTCTGGTTGTAGGTAACCGTGGATTCCAAGGTTCCGTCGGCGCGGATCATCCGCCGCTCGGCAACCCCGGTGCCCTGGGCGGGATGGACGGGATCATCGGCGTCCATGAACAGGTAGTCGGTGAAATCCCACTCGAGCTGACCGCCGGTGGGAAGCTCCAAACCCGCTATCACGCCGGGAAGATCGTACAGGTTCCCGATCAGGTCGTAGTAGCGTGCCGTGCCGTTCGGATTCAGCATGCGCAACTCCGAGCCATCGGGGTAGATCACCTTGGTCAGCAGGTCGAGCCACATGAGGTCGTTGTTGTACGGGTAGTTGTCCCGCTTGCTCCGCCACCGCTTCTCGGTCCGGTAGACGAACTGGTAGACGGCCCGCTGGCCTCCGACGGTCTGGTAGTCGATGCTGGTGACCCGGGGCAGCGCATTCCACTGGGGCACCAAGTGGACATAGTGAACGCGCCCGTGCGGGTCGGTGACGGTCCAGGTCTGGTCACCGAGCCAACCGCTCGCGCCATAGGTGTAGCCGATCGTGGTCGCGTTGCCGAAGCGGTCCTTCATCTCGCGCAGTTCAAAGTTGTGCGCCCAGCCGGGGACTTCGGAGTAGACGTGCTGTGAGCCGTCCGGGAACTCGATCATCCTCCAACCGTAGGAGCCGTAGAGGTTCTTGATGCGCAGGTTGCTGCCGTCGCGGGTGTACCAGACGTTGTCGTCGCCGTCGGCTTCGCCGTAGTGGGCGTCCTGATAGAAGTTGTGGGAGCTGCCGTCCGGGCCGACGTAGACCCAGGAAGGGGACTCGTTGCCGTACCAGGAGTTGGGAGCGTAGAGCTTGCCCAGCGAGGCCCGCCAGCCGACGCCGGCGTTGTTGCGGCGATTGAGGTAGGCCTCGGTGAACCCGAGGTTTTCGGTCGTCGACCAGACGTGGCTGTTGTAGATGAGCTGGAAGAAGGGGCCGACCGGAACCGAGATGGTGAGACCACCGTTGTAGGTGCTGACGTGGTCGATCGCCAGGCTCTGGAGACCGCGGGCGGCGAAACCGACGGCTTCGTTGGGATGCTCCATGCCGAAGGCTGCCGGGACGAGTGTCGCCAACGAGGCCCAGAGGGTGAGAACGGCCAGGGCTCGGGGGAGAGTCTTGAGCTGCTTCACTGCTCGTCCTCCCCGTCGGTGACGTCATCCAAGGCGGCTCCGCGAACGCGACCGGCGCTGAACTCGAGCCGCTGGGGGTGGAAGGCCAGTACGACGTCACCGGGCTCGAGCTCTTCGAACTCCGTCGTCGCTCCGATCGGCAGCAAGCCGCCGAGATCTACCTCGACGGATCTGTCGTCCGGAGCTCCAAGGTCGGTGGGGCCGCCGTCTCCGGCGACGCCGCGCCAGGCGCCGACCCCGGCTCGTGCGACAAAGAACGCGAGCGACTGGGTCTGATCGACCAGCCGGTTGAGCGAGCCGAAGCCGTCGCGGCCGACCGCGCCGCGCGCCTGCTTCTTGCGCATGGGCGATCCGTCAGGGCCGGTGATTCGCCACTTGCCCGAGGAGAGATCGGCGACGGCCCAGACGGAGCCGGGCGAGACGGGATTGTCGAGCTTGAGCTCGACCACGCCGTCGCCGTCCGCATCTACCAGGATCTCGGCGTAGGTCATCAGACGAGCCTTGAACGGTTGGTTCTCTTTCGAGATGCCGACCACGAGGGCCTCACCATTCGGCTGGATGCGAGTGCCCCGGACGACGTTGCCGTTGAACTCGATCTTCGGTGGCGGACCGGCGGCCAGCGGTGCGGCAGCCAGCGCCAGCATCGTGACGGCAACGAAGTGCCTCATATCCCATCTCCTCTGGAGTTCGCGCGGACCCTAAGCTGGGAGCGCGCGGCGGGTTGCTCAGACCCGAATTGAACGGCTCAACGTGAACAGGCAGGTGACGGACCGCAACACCAGAATGGGTGGGGTGGAGCGACGGCCTCGCCCATCCAAACGGGTGGCCGGCAACAATCCGCTAGAATCCGGCCAGCGAACGCATGACCGATCGACCCGCTGAAAGGACCCGACGATGAAACGACTCGCCGCGATTTGTGGAGCCACTCTCTTACTGACCGCTTCGCTCGCTTCGGCCCAGAGTGACGAGCCGCCGCCCTACCAGCGCGGTGGGGGATTGCAGGAAGGCGCCCAGATGCTCGACTTCGAGGTGGTCTCGGTGGATCCGCGCCAGTGGATCGTTTCGGCTCGCGACGTCGAGAGCCGCGACGAGTTTCAGTTTCGCATGCCACCGCAGTCGTTTCAGGGTCAGCGCTTCACGGTGGATCTGAGCGCGGCGCGCGCCGGGCAGCCGATCGAAGTGCGTGGTCAGAGCAACGTCAAGATCGATGAGCTGGTTGTGGATGCGCCCCTGGGTATGTCGGGAGTCGGGGGTGGAGCGGATGGCGAGAAGGGCCGGCCGCGGCGCCCGGACTACAGCCGGGATCCCGGCCGCCGGCCGCCGAGCGCCCCCGATTACGCGCCTCGCCCGCCGCGCGCTCCTTCCGATGACGGCTTCAAGGCCGAGCGGGGAGGGCCGATGGAGTACCGGGTCGAGTCGTTCGACCCCCAGGGCTGGGTGGTGACGGCTCGCGGCTCGGACGGCTCGACGATCAAGCTCAAGGTCGACCCCGACGCCTTCGTCGGTTACCGGTTCCGGGCCCCAGTGCGCAACCTGCGCCGCGGCCAGGGCTTCACGATCCTGGCGCTCAACCAGAGGCCGATCGAAGACTGCTGCACGCTGGTGAGCGGCGGCGGTCGCTGATTCAGACGGCGCGCAGGAGGAAGGGCCGGGGGCCGCTGTCGTGAGCCGGCTGCCGGTTCGTTCGAGGGCCTTGCTGGCCTTCTTTGCCCTGGCGTTTCTTGCCGCCGGGCCCGGGCTGCTACGCCTGCGCCTCGACAACACGCCGGATCGGTTCTTCGTGCGCGACGTCGAGAGCCTGGAGCGGCAGGCGAGCTTCGAGGTGCTTTTCGGGCGCGAGCGGCGGGTGCGGATCGTCCTCGAGGGTGAGGGCCTCTGGACTCGCGAGGGCCTGGAAGCGCTGGCGGCGGTCGAGCGCACCGCCGCCGAGTCTCCCGCGGTCCGCCGCACGGGCGGACTGTGGAGCCGCCATCGCTGGCTGCTGCCTGAGTGGCCGCCCGAGGACGCCGCGGCCTTTCGCGAATCGGCGCTCGCCGACGAGCTGGGCCGTTCGGCCGGCTGGGTCTCGCCTTCGGGCGACGTGGCGACCGTGCTGGTCGAGCTCGAGGCAGAGGCCCCCTCGGCCGAGATCGACGAGCTCGAGCGGCGTGTGCGCGCGCGGGCCGGAACCGTGCTCGCTCTCGACCTCGCCGGTCTCCCCGTCTTCGAGCGCGCCATGGACGAGAGCCAGCGGCGGCTGGTGACGGTCTATCTGCCCGGGCTTCTTCTCCTGGCCGTGCTTCTCCTGTGGCTCGGCTTTCGCTCGTTCCGAGCCGCCGCCGCGCCGCTCGCCTTCGTGGTGGTGGTCGTGTTCGTGATGCTCGGGGTGGTCGGCTACGCGGGCGCTCCGCTCAACATGATCTCGGTGGTCTTCGTGCCGCTCCTCTTCGTGATCTCTCTGGCTACGGCCGTCCACCTCCAGGCCGGGTTCGGTCACGAGCTCGACGCCGGACTTTCGGCGCGCGCAGCGGTCTCGGCGACCCTGCGCCGCAAGGGCCGCGCGGTGGTCTGGACCGCGCTGACCACGGCGATCGCGTTCGGCTCGTTCGCGGTGAGCCCGGTGCCGCCGATTCGCTCGCTCGGTGTCTGGCTCGCCGCCGGACTCGGCTGGATGCTGGTGGTGGCGTTCGGCTTTTATCCGGTGGTGTTGGAAGCTGGGGAAGCCGGGCCAGCCGCGCCGCCCGGAACCAAGGCCGGCGCCGCAACCGCCGCGTCGGCCTCCGCCAGCGGCTCCCTCGCCCGGGCCGTCCGCCGCCGGGCGCCCCGACTTGCGCGCTGGACGGCGACGCATCGCACCCGCGTGCTCGCGGCGTTTGGCCTGCTCGCGCTCGTCGCCGTGGCCGGGCTGTTCAGGCTCCGCCGGGAGAGCAATCTCTTGACCTACTTCTCCGTCGACCATCCGGCCCGGCGCGCGGTCGTCGGTCTCGAGGCGGCGGGCCTCTCGGGCGCGGCGGCGGAGCTCCTCGTCCATCTGCCGCCGGAGGTTCCCATGGAGCGGCGCTTTCGGGACCCGGCAGGGCTCGATCGCCTGGGCGATCTCGCCGCCGAGCTGCGGGCCGTGCCGGGAGTCCGCGGTGCTGTGGGCGCGGGCGACCTCTATCGTGCCGCGCTCGCCGATGTGCTCGTCGCGGGCGAGCCCAGCGAGACCGCGCGTTGGGTGGTGCTCGGTCTCATGCAGGCCGATGAGGACGCCGCGGCGCGCCTCGACACGTTCTTGGCCGACGACGGGCGCGCCGCGCGTGTCAGCGTGCTGCTGCCGCAGCGCGGCCCGCGCGAGCTCGACCCGGTGCTCGAAGCCGTGCGCCGGGTCGCCGAGCGCGCCTTCCCGGAGGCGGGGGTCTCGATCGAGGGTGAGCTGCCCCTCCTCCTGGGCACCCAACGGCACTTGCTGCGGACGCTCAGCGTGTCGCTGGCGCTGACCCTGCTCGCGATTGGCGTGATTCTGGTCGTGATCACTCGCTCGGCCGCGGGCGCCGCGCGCGCACTGGCTCCGAACCTGTGGGCGGTTCTGGCCGTCTTCGGCGTGATGGGCTGGGCCGGTGTGCCGCTCGACAGCACGACGGTGATGATCGCAGCCGTCGTCCTGGGGCTGGCGGTGGACGACACCCTCCACACGCTCGCCCAGCTGCGCTTCGAGGCCGGTGGATCACCCGGGCTCGGCGCCGGGCCCGACCGACTGGACCGCCTGGACCAACTGGCGGCGGTGCTCGAGCGGGTCGCTCCGGCTCACGTCTTGACCTCGCTGGTGCTCACCGCCGGCTTTGCGGTGTGCGCGTTCTCGGATTTCCTGCCGCTCTCCCGATTCGGCGCGCTCTCGGCGGCCGGTGTCGTCGCGGCGCTGGCGGGCGATCTCTTCCTGTTGCCGGCGCTGCTGGCGAAGAGGGGTCTCAGATGAGGTTGAAGCCCTCGCGATCCGCCGCTCGCGCGAGTCTCTGATCGCGGCAGACGAGCTCGAGCGATGCCGGCCGATGCTCTGAAGCGACCTGGGCGGCCGCGAGTTGCAGGCTGTCGGCGGCCCGCAAATCGTGCGTTCGCAGCAGGCGATTAGCCGCCTCGCGCACCCGTTCGGTCGCCTCGACCAGATGCCATCCCGAGGCCAGAAAAGCGAGGCGTCGGAAGACCACCCGGGCTTCGGCAGAGGCGAGCGCTTCGTCGCGCTCCAGGCGGGCGATCGCCGAAGCGCATTCGATCGAGGTGCCCCACCAGGTGATGACCTCGGGATCGGAGAGGTAGAGGTCTACCAGAGCTTCGGTCTCTTCCTCCTCGACGAGGAGCGGAACCAGAGCCGAACTGTCCCAGTACCTCATCTTGCCGGCTCCTTCATCGGCCGTGCGCGCGCTCTTCCGAGAGCGCCTCTGTGGCGCTCCGGCCGCCACTCGCACGGGGCGGCGACTCTTTCAGAATCTCTTGCGCCTTGTTGGCGGCCTTGTTGTCGGAGTCCGCGCCCTCGGCGCGCCGCACGAGGCCCTGCCTCTCGAGCCGCGCGACTCGCCCGACCGAGGCATCAGGGCCGGAGGCCACGGATTCGATGCGTGCGATCGGGCGACCTCGATCGAGAATCAAGACCGTCTCGCCGCTTCGCACCTGGTCCAGGAGCGCACTCAGCTGGTTTTTGGTTTCGGTTATAGTGGCGTGTTTCATATGGCTATTATAGCTCGATTGGCTCGACACTGCGATCTCCTTCGAACCTGATGACGAAGACTAGAGCCGCTTTCTGGCGGTAGACTCCCAGAGCGATGCCGACTCAGTTGAGTGATACCTCTCCCGACGCCGAGCGGGTGCGGCTCGAGGTCTACCGGAAGATGCCGCCGGAGAGGAAGCTCGAGCTGGTCGAGGACGCCAACGACACAGCGCGAGCCCTGGCACTGGCCGGGCTGAGACTGCGTTATCCGGACGAGCCGCCGGAGCGCCTTCATCGAAGGCTCTTCGGCTTGATTCTGGGCGAGGAGCTCGCCGAGCGAGCTTACGGGCCTCTGGAATGACTCCCGAGCATCCCGAAGCCTTGCGGGTGGCTCTGGAGGTCATCGAGCTGCTCGACCGCCTCGGCATTCCCTACCATCTGGGAGGGTCCTACGCTAGTTCGGTCCACGGCATTCCGCGACAGACCCAGGACATCGATCTGGTGGTCGACCTCGACACCGCATCGGTGCGGGAGCTGCTGTCCGAGCTGCCCGAAGGCTACTATCGAGATCTCGAGTCCGCTCTCGATGCGATGGGGAATCGAAAGAGCTTCAACCTGATCCACCTGGCAAGCGGGGTGAAGATTGACGTCTTTGTGCGCGGAGAAGAACCCTTCGACCGCGAGGAATTCCGTCGGAGCAGAAAGGTCAGCCTCGGGTCCGGGTCGGACCGCTCAGTTCGAGTCAAGTCCGCTGAGGACACGATTTTGCGGAAGCTGGACTGGTTTCGAAGGGGCGAAGAAACGTCGGACCGGCAGTGGTCCGACGTGCTGGGAATCCTCGAGAGCCAAGAATCGGCGCTCGACTTCGGCTATCTCGAGCGATGGGCGACGGAGCTCGGAGTCGCCGACCTGCTCGAACGCGCCCGAGCCGACCGCTAGACTCGCCGGCGCCATGACCGAGGCCTCGATCCAGGATCGCGCCAGCTTCGAGATCATTCGATATGCCAATTGCTGGGAGGACGCCGACGTTCTGTGCGCCGCTCTCGAGCCCGCGCCCGGCAAACGACTGCTTTCGATTGCCTCGGGTGGTGACAACACGCTGGCTCTTCTGGCCGAGGGAGCGGACGTCGTGGCGGCGGATCTCAGCCCGGCGCAACTGGCGGTGGTCGAGCTCAAGGTGGCGGCCATTCGCCACCTCGGCCGCGGGGGGACCCTCGAGTTTCTCGGAATCCGCGACTCGCCGCTGCCGCGGGCGGAGGTCTTCGAACGGCTGGCCGGATCGCTCTCGGCGGGTGCGGAGCGCTATTGGAGGGAGCGGCCGGAAACCCTCGAGGCGGGCGTGATTCACGCCGGCAAGTTCGAGTCGTACTTTCGAATCCTGCGGCGGAAGATTCTGCCGCTGGTGCATGGTCGCAAGACCGTGCGAGCGGTGCTCGAGGAGCGCACGCCGCCCGAGCGGGAGCGCTTCTACCGGGATCGTTGGGACACGTGGCGCTGGCGGCTGCTCTTCCGGCTGTTTTTCAGCCGCTGGGTGATGGCTCGCCTCGGCCGGGATCCCGAGTTCTTCCGCTTCGTCGAGGGCTCGGTCGCCGACGAGATCCTGAAGCGGGCGCGGCGCGCGCTGACCGACCTGCCGACCCATGCGAATCCCTATCTCGACTACATTCTGACCGGGAACTTCCGCACCTTGCCCCGGTATCTGCGCCCCGAGCCGTTCGCGAAGCTCGAGGGCCGCCTCGACCGGCTCGAGCTCGCCCAAGGCTCGATCGCCGACGTGGCTTCGAGCCACGCCGATGACGGTTTCGACGGCTTCAATCTCTCGGACGTCTTCGAGTACCTGGATCCGGAGCTCTGCCGGTCGATCTACGAGACCCTCGTCGAGCACAGCCGGCCGGGCGCCCGGCTGGCCTACTGGAACATGCTCGTGCCCAGGCGCCGGCCGGACTCCGTGGCCGACCGGGTGAGCTCGCTCGACGAACAGGCGGCCGAGCTCTACGCTCGAGACCTGGCGTTTTTCTACGGTACCTTCGTCGTCGAACAGGTGAGCCGAGAGTGACCCCGAACGACCTCGCCGGCGCGGTGATCCTGAGCGCGGTCTTCCTCGGCCTGTTGGTCGCCGCGGAGCTGTGGCGTCGTCTCGGCAACCCCAAGACCGAGTCGACGCGCAAGCTCGTGCACATCGGCGGCGGGATCGCCTGCCTGTTCTTTCCCTTCCTGGTGCGGTCGCCGTGGGTAGTGGGCGGCATGGCGCTGGCGCTAGCCGGGATATTCGCACTGGCCGCGAGGACCCAGCTGCTACCGAGCCTGCACGCGGTCGAGCGTCGCAGCCGCGGCGTCGAGTACTACCCGATCGCGGTCTTCCTGGTGTTCTTCCTCACCCAGGGGCGGCCCTGGCTCTATCTGTCGGCGATTCTGGTCCTGGCGCTGGGCGACGCGTCGGCGGCTCTGGCCGGCAAGCGCTACGGCAGCGTTCTCTACGAGGTCGAAGAGCGCACGAAGAGCCTCGAGGGCTCGGCGACGTTTCTTGCGGTCTCGTTTCTCGCGCTCCATCTGCCGATGCTTCTGCTGACCGATCTGCCCCGGGAGGTGTGCGTGCTGGCCGCGCTCCTGGTCGCGCTGCTGGTGACCGGGTTCGAGGCTATCTCGCTCGAGGGCGCCGACAACCTGTTCGTGCCGCTGGCGGTGGTCTTCGTTCTCGGCAAGATCACCACCAAGCCGGTCCCCGAGATTGTGTTCCAGAACCTCAGCCTGGTCGCGATCTGCGTGGTGATGGCCCTGCTCGTGCGCCGCTATCCGTTCTTCAACGTCGGAGCGGCGATCGCGGTCGTCCTCTTCAGCTACGCCAACTGGTCGCTCGGCTCCTGGGTGTGGGCGGTCCCGGTGCTCGCCGGCGTCGCGGTCTACCTCGTGGCTTCGATGCAGCTGGCGCGTGGCCGGGCGCCGCGCTTGCGGGTTCGCACCGTGGCCCGAGCCCTCATTCCACTGTTTCTGATTCTGGTCGTGGCCAATGCCTTCGGCCAGTACCGGATGCTCTTCGGTCCGTATCTGGCCGCGTGCGGATCGGTGCTGGCATTCAGCCTGGCCAACCCGGTGCTGCGACTCGAGAGGCTACAGCTCGGCCCTCGATTGGCGCGCGTTGCGCTCGTGGCCTTGATCACGACCGCCGCGACGGCGCTCTTCTCCTGGATGCAACAGCCCGATTGGCCCTTTGCCATGCTGCTCGTCCACCTCGCGGTGATCTTCGGGGTGACCTCGATTCTCACTGCCTGGGAGGCGCGGCCCGCGGCGGTGCCGCTCACTACCTGGAGCGCCAGCCGGGTGCTGCTCTCGCTGGCGGCCGGAGGGTTCGTGCTGGCGCTTCAGATACTCGGTCTGGCTACGGCGTGGAATCCGACGCCGTAGCGGCCTGGGTCTCGCCGCCCTCGAGCTCGACCGTGCCCGCGGCTCCGTCCATCGTCACGTGCTGACCGGTTTCGAGGGCGGTGCTCAGGCCGGGGATACCGACGATCGTCGGAATGCCCATCTCGCGGGCGACGATGGCCGAGTGCGACAGGATGCTGCCGCGCTCGATCAGGAGTCCGGAGACGGCGGGGTAGAGCGGCACCCATCCGGGATCCGTGCGCTCGGCGACCAGGATCTCGCCCTCGAGACGGGCGTCCTCGTTCGGCGAGCGCAGGAGCTTGACCTCGCCGCTGACGATGCCGGGGCAGCAACCGATGCCGCGGAGAACGCCGTCTTCCGAGGCCGCGGTGCCGGCGCGCCGGCGGGCCCGAAAGCGGTTCCGATGATAGGCCATGCCGAAGGTCTCGAAGCGATCGTCGGGCATGCGCTCGCTGTCCGAGCGGAAGAGGTCGAACTCGGCGCGACGCAGGGTGACGAGCCCGCGCAGGTCGGTGGTGACCGCGGTCCCCTTGATGAAGTCCCAGACCTCGTCGAGCGTCAGATAGAAGATGTCGTCGCGCTCGGCGAGAAGCTCCTCACGGGCCAGGGTCTCTCCGAGTGCTCGCAGGAGCTCGCGGAAGAGGCCGTAGATGCGGGTGCGGGCGAAGCGCATGTTCTCGCGGTTCTTGACTCCGAGCCGGGCATTCCCGAGCGCCCGCCGGAACAACCGCCGCCGTAGCCACCCGAGCGGAAAGCCTCCGAGCGCCGAGAAGGCCCGTTCTTCGGCCTCCCGACGAATCCGGGACTCGCGCTCGGTGCTGGTGCGGGGGTCGAGGTCCGCGAGGTTGTCCATTCTCAGATAGTTGGCGAGCATCTGGTAGAGAAACTGCGGCCGGTCCTTGAGCGAGAACTCCTCGAGCTTGAGCTCGTTGACGCAGCGGAAGCCGTAGAGATCGAGGTAGGTCTCGATCTCGGCGAAGAACGACGTGAAGGCGGGCTCGGCCGGCAGCCGCTCGGCGAGCTCTTCGGGCGAGTGGTCGAGCAGGAAAGAGCGCAGCTCGGGCTCGGCCGCGGCCTCGATCGCCAGCTCGAGCAGCCGCTGCGTGGGCAGCGTGCTCTCGATGCCGCCCTCGCCGCAGATGAGGTCGTTCTGAAGCGAGCCCGATTCGTCTGCACACCACGTGGCGCAGAGCTTCTTGAGCGTGCCGTAGAAGATCATGACGAAGAAGTCGTTGATGATCGGCGCCTTCCAGTTCCAGAGGAGCTTCTCCTCCATCTCGAGATAGAGCGCCCGCAGCTCGTGCGGCGCCATGCGCGTGAAATCGAGGTCCGACCAGGCCTTGAAGTGCGACGAGAAGTGCTCCTGGAACCGGCCCACGACCCGCCGGATACGAACGAAGTTCCAGGTCGAGCGCGTGACCAGCCGCAGCAGCGCGGGCAGCTCGACGAAATACCGCTTCCGCCATCCGGGCTCGGGCAGCGCGTCGTCGCCGAACCGCGCGCCCTCGCTCACCCCCATCATCGACTCCATGAAGTCGCTGTTGTAGCTGAATCCCGGAAACAGCCGGATCAACCGGTACCAGTTGCGCAGGTTGTAGTAGACCTGACCGCGAAACAGCCCGAGCATGTTCTCGAAGGTCTCGCGGTTCCGGCGCACGACGTCGGACTTGATTCCCATGACCTCGGCGAAGCAGTGGTAGACGATGGTGTAGGCGCGCCGGATGAAGCTGTAGGTCATCGGCGAGGTGACGCCGGAGTAGCTTTCGATGATGTTCGAGTTGTCCCAGAGCAGGCGATTGCCCGCCGCCGGGCCGAGCTCGTCGACGGTCGTGATCGCGCGCGCCTGCAGAACGTAGAGCGCGCCGCTCGGATCGAACGAGAACTCGATGTCCTGCGGCCGGCCGAAGGCGCGCTCGATCGCGAGCGAGCTCTCGACGACCTGCTGGAGCTGCTCTTCGGAGAGGGCGCTAGCTTCGGCCCGGCCGGCGTCGACCTCACGACGAGTGAGCCCGCTGCCGGCGGCCCGGTCGAAGACGATCTCCTCGGTCTTGGCGGCGATCGCGGCCTCGGCCGAGCGACTGTCCTTGTCGACGACCCAGGTGTCGGCGTCGAGGCCGGCGCTGACCAGACCTTCACCGGCTCCGTAGAGCGCGCTCACCACGACCTCGTGGACGTCGCCGTTGTTCGGGTTGGCGGTGAAGACCACCCCGCTCACGGAGGCCTCGATCATCTGCTGAACAACCACCGCGATCGAGATCCCCTCGAGCGGCAGGTCCCGTTCGCGGCGATAGGCGAGGGCTCGATCGTTGAAGGCGGAGGCCCACACCCGGCGAATGGTTTCGAGAATCGAGTCCGTGCCACGGACGAAGAGAAAGCTGTCATGGAGGCCCGCGAAGGAGGCCTCGGCGGTGTCCTCGCCCAGGGCCGACGAGCGCACCGCGCAGAGCGCCGAGGGTCCGATCTTCGAATCGACGGCGCCGCGAACGCTCTCTGCGAGCTCTTCGGGCAGTGCCGCTTCGCCGACCCAGGCGCGGATCTCGGCCGCCGCCTCCAGAAGGTCGGTCGCGCCGGCGCGGGCGAGCCGTCGCCCAATCCGCTCTTCGAGCTCGGAGCCGCGGAGCGCCTTGCGGAAAGCGGAAGTGGTTACCGCGAACCAGGCCGGCACCGGCAGGCCGATCCGCTCGAGCTGCGCCATGTTGGCGCCCTTGCCCCCGATCGCTCCAACATCGGCGGAGCCCTCTCCGATCCAGATCATTCCGAGCTCATCCGAGTCCGACGATTCCGAACTTGCGCGCGATCTCGACCGCGAGAATCAGATCGAACGCGATGATGTACATCCCGGCATAGGTCTCGAGCCGCTTCGCGGTCTTGGCGCTGGTGTGGCGCAGGTACTGGAAGAAGCCGACCAGGCACAAGGCGAAGAGCGCCACCAGAGCGGCGTAGAACCAGGTGCTCAAGCCGAGATGGTATCCGACCGCGGCGACCATCGCGGTGTCGACGACGCGGATCGCGATCACGACATAGGCGGCGCCGTAGGTTCCGAAGATCTTGGAATAGGAGTCGACTCCTTCGAGCTCTTGTTCGGGCGCGCGAATCTTGCGCGACACTTCCCAATTGAAGGTCACGAAGAAGCCGACGAAGGCGTACACCCAGAACCAGCCGGGCGCCGTCCAGGGATAGCTCTGGGTGGTGAAGCTGTAGACCATGAGCGCCAGCAACGGCATGATCAACATGTGGCTCGTGGCGTAGACGAGGAAGTGGCGCTTGAGCCAGGCGCGAACGAAGAACTCCTTGAGCATCAAGAGCGAGAACCCCAGCGCCAGCAGCAGGGCGACGAGTGCCGGCGACCCGCGAACGGAGCTGAGAGCGATCTCGATCGCGATCGCCGCGGCTCCCAGGAAACGGAGGTCGCGCAGCCGGATCAGCCCGCGCTGGAGCACCCGCTGCGGATAGTGACGCGAGTCCTCCTCGAAGTCCTTGTGCTCGTCGAAGACCCGGAGATGAAAGAAGAAACAGAAGAGGGTGATCGCTCCCAGAATCGAGTGCGCGCCGTAGCGCATGGGCTCGCCGGGGTAGGTGAGGGCCTTGGCGAGGAACTGATTCGAGGAGTAGTAGCTCACGATCAGCACCCCGTGCCCGAGGAGAGGAAAGCGCTCGGCCAGGTAGGCGCGCAATCGCCTCCGAAACGGCGAGTCGACGCTGAGCCGCGCGGTCCGGGGCTGGCTCATTGCCGATGTTTCTCGGACGGGCCCGCGCCCCGGCGGCCGCGCGGTGTTTTCAGGAGCTTGGCCCGAAGCTCTGGATAGTCGATTTTGCTCCGATGCCGGGGATCGAGCGGCAGCGCTGCTCCCAGGCAGACGATCTCGTCCACCGGCTGGCCGGCGGCTTCGAGCCGGTCGGCCAGGGCCGCGCGCTCGGTCTCGGTCAGCGATCGCTCGAGCGCCAGCACCACTCGTTCCCCGAGCTCGGGGTCGGGAAGCCCGACCGCCGCTCTCGGGCCGAGATCGCCGACGCCTGCTCCGGCCGCCTGCTCGACGGGCTGAGCATGGACCGGCCGGCCGGCACGCAGAATCGTGGAGTGGACCCGCCCCACGAGCCAGAAGCGCTCTCGATCGTCGAAATAGCCGGTGTCGCCCATCCGGTGCCAGGTCTCTCCCGAGGGGGCGATCCACTTGTTCTCGAGAACGGCCTCCGAGTTGCGGTAGTAGTCCTTGCAGACGTGCTCGCCGGTGACCAGAAGCTCGCCGATCTCTCCGGCCGGCAGATTTTCGACTTCGGTGTCGAGGGCTTCGCGCCGGATCGGGACCAGGCGAGTCCGCACGAACGAGCTTGGCCGGCCGACGCAGTAGCCGGCGGTCGCTGGAGCCTCGGCTTCCGCCGCCAACTTGTCGGCGGCGCCGATATGGGCGACCGGCTCGGCTTCGGTCGAGCCGTAGACCACCTCGATCGCGGTCTCGGGCAAGGCCTCCTGCCACCGCTCGAGCTGCTCGGAGCGCACCGGCGCCCCGCCGGTCAGGATCCGGCGGAGCCGGGGCGGCGGATCTCCGCTTGCTTTCAGATGCTCGACTACGCGATCGAAGAAGGGCGGTGAAGCCGTGGCAGTGGAAACGCAATGAGCGAGCATCTGGCCGACGATTGCCGCGCCGTCGACTTGATCCACCCGGCGAAAGTCCATCGCCGGCACCACCGATGGAATCCCGAGCGCCAGATTGTTGAGGGCGAAGACCGGGAACATGGGCATGTCGATATCGTGGTCGCTGTAGGGAAACTCCGCGGCGAGCGCTTGATGCTGGGCGGCGAGAAAGCGGTGGGTCCGGTTGGTGCCCTTGGGCAGGCCGCTCGAGCCGCTGGTAAAGGTGATCAGCGCGGGATCGTCGGGCTCGACCGGAGCGGCCTCGGAGAGTCCTCGCGAATACCTACCGCCGAGGCCCTCGATCTCGGCAAGAGTCCTCGAGGCCGGGAGTGGTCCGAGGCGGCGCCCGCTGGTGATCGAGAGCGCGATCGAGCGCAGGCGGCGATCCAGAAGCCGCAGCAGATGGCTCCGGCCGACACCGACGTAGGCGCTCGGCTCGGCAAATGCCGCGAATGCCGCGATCTGGCGCGCACCCACCCAGGGATCGACGAACACCGCGACCGCGCCCAGCTGCAGAACGCCGAGCATGGCGGCGTAGAGGTCCGCCGACATCGGGATCATCACGATGGTGCGCTCACCGGGGGATAGGCCCGCGGCGGCCAGGCCGCGAGCGACCCGGTCGACTCGGTCTCGAAGCCGACCGAACGTCAGACTGTCTTCGCGCCCGTCACTTCCGTCGAAGATGAGAGCGGCCCGGTCGGGTACGCGTCTCGCGGCCCGGTCCAGATAGGAGAGGACGTTATTGTCGCTAGAGGCGCCGCTCATAGAGCTCATACCTCCGGAACACCTGGCTTCGGCCACCCTCGAGTCGACCGGAAGGATTACCGGCCCTGAGCAAGCAGAGGTTGGCGTGTCGGTAGCCCTTGCGCAGAGCCGCCTTGTAGGCGCGGTACATGAGGGCGGCGCCGACGCCGCTCTTGCGATGCTCCGGCACCACGCCGAGGCTCTTCAGATTGACCGAGTCCGTTCGATTGCGAAGCGTCAAGAACTTCAACTTGGCGAGCAGGTGGCTCTTGCCCTGCATGGCTGCGACCGCTCGAAAGCGATCGGGGAACGCGAACAGGAAGCCGGCGTCGGAGCCGTCCGGCGCCCGGGCGAAGAACACCAGCTCGGCGTCGACCAGGGCCCGGCTCTGACGGTAGAGATCCAGAAAGCTCTCCTCGGAGATCGCGGTGTAGAGAAAGTTGCCCGCAAAGACCCGGAGCGAGAGCCGGTAGAGGCGCCCGAGCTCGGCGTCGAACCGATCGAGGCGCAGAGTCTCGATGCTGTACCCGGCCTCGAGCGCGCGCCGGTGCTTGGGCGCCATGGCTTCGACCACCGCGGCAAGGTCCGAGGCGCGCTGCGATAGATAGGTCTCGAGGACATCGAAGCCGTTACCGCGCCACAGCTCCGGGTAGTAAGGCGGGTTGTAGGGCTCCATCAGGAACGGAGCCTCCTCGAACGGGCCCGCGTTCAACCTGTAACTGTGCCAGGTGTCGCCGTCGATGGGACCGATGACGGTCGCGATGCCGCGCTCTCGAAACCACTCGATCGCGGTCTCGAACAGCGCGGCCACCGCGCCAGAGTCATCGAGCGCCTCGAAGAAGCCGAGCATGCCGTAGGGCTTCTGCGAGGCGTCCCGAAGTGTCGGAGACACTCGCGCGACCACCCGGGCAACCGGAGCACCGATCGCCGGCACCACGAAGCCTCGCTGTCGGCCCGCGAACTCCGGTCGCTTGAGACCGGTGGCGACCGAGCCGGAGAAAGGACGCTGGTAGTGAGGATCGCGCCGGTAGACATGATCCGGAAGATCCAGAAACGTCCTCGGGACCGATTCGGAAGGATCGAACGAATGGACCCGGATTTTCATGGGAAGCCTGGCCATTCTCGCAGACCGGGCGGAAGGAGTCTCGGTCCTCGAGCTTCCGGGTGGTCGCGGACGCGCGCCCCGGACGGCTAGACTCTGCTCTGGCCCGATATGAATCCGATTCTGCTGATCCTGGCGCTTTCGACCGCCGCGGCGCTGAC
This sequence comes from bacterium, assembly GCA_024224155.1. Taxonomy (NCBI): domain Bacteria; species bacterium. Next base: position 126,423 of record JAAENP010000364.1, on the reverse strand, counting down.
CTCGGCTCTGGGGGTCTTACCGCTCATCGGCCGGGGGCATATGCCCAGGAGCTGGGTCGGCTGGGGCAATGCGATCGCCGCCGGCATGATGCTCGGCGCGGCCTACATGTTGAGCGCTCTGGTGCCGGGGCCGGTGAAGCCCGGAAGTGTCCGCCCCGAGCTGCTCGAGGCGATCGGGGCCGTGCTGGGCATCTGCTTCATCTACTGGACCCACGTCGCGGTGGGCACCGCCGGCGTCGAGCTCAATCGAGCCCGGGCCGAGGACCCCTTGCACGGGTACCGGATTCTGATGGTCAACGGACTGCACTCCGCGTCCGAAGGTCTGGCGATGGCGGTGGCGATGGTGATCGATCTCAAGTTCGGCGTGCTGGTGGCGCTGGCGCTCGCCGTGCACAACATTCCCGAGGCCACCGTGCTGGCGGCGGTTCTCAACGGCCGGGGTCTGAACTTGCGTCAGATCGCGGGTCTCGCGGTCGCCACCAACCTCAGTCAGATTCTTCTTGCGGTCGCGACCTACTCGGTGGTGATCGCGGCGCCGGCAACGCTACCGTGGGTTCAGGGTTTCGCGGTCGGCACACTGGTGCAGCTGGTGTTGATCGAGCTGCTGCCCGAGTCGTACCGCGAGGCCGGCCAGACGAGCATTGCCGCGGTCACGGTGGTCGCGCTCGGCGTCGTGGTTCTCATTCAAGGGTTTGTCGGATGATTGGCGGATGAGCGGCGCCGACCTCGATCCGGTCCTCCTGGTGTTCCTCTACGGCCTGATCACGGCCTTGGCGACCGGGCTGGGCGCGTTGCCGTTCGCCTTCTTGAAAGAGATCTCGCCCAGGGTGATCGCCTATTCGAATGCGATCGCTTCGGGGTTGATGCTCGGCGCCTGCTTCGGACTAATGGCGCAGGGGACTCGCTATGGCAGCACGCAAACGGTCGCCGGCGGAGTGGTGGGAGTTCTTTTTATTCTGCTGGCCCAACGCTGGCTGGGTGACCACGATCTGGAGTTTGGGCAGGTCCGCGGCGCCGGCGCAAGCCGGATGATCCTCATGGTCATCGTGATGACGGTGCACTCGTTCTCCGAGGGCGTCGCGATCGGTTCGTCGTTCGCCGGCGGCCTGACCTTTGCGAGTCTCATCACCGTAGCGATCGCGGTCCACAACATTCCGGAAGGCCTCGCGATCAGCGCGGTGATGAGACCCCGGGGCTCGAGCGTCGCGGCGTGCGCCGGCTGGAGCGTTTTCTCCTCGCTGCCGCAGCCACTGATGGCGGTGCCCGCCTTTCTGTTTGTCGATGCGTTCGCGCCGGCGCTGCCGTACGGGATCGGCTTTGCCGCCGGTGCGATGTTCTACATGGTCTTCGTCGAGCTGCTTCCGGAGGCCTACGAGCAGGCGCCGCGCCCCCTGGTGAGTCTGGTCACCAGCGTGGCCCTGGTCGCGATGCTGTTGTTTCAGCGGTTTATCTAGGACCGCGGTTGTACAGGCAACCTCACCTGACTGTCCCCGTAGTATGGGCGAATGCTTGTCACTCTGACCCTGGTCAGCACCCTCGTTCAGATACCGCCGCTCGGAGCCCCGCTCATGCTTCGGGAACCGGCGATCTCTTCGGATGCCAGTCAGATCGCCTTCATGGCAAACGGTGATCTGTATTTGGGCTCTGTAGCAGGCGGCGAGGCGACTCGCATCGTCGATGATCCTGTGCACGCCCTGCACCCACGTTTCGCATCCTCCGGCGACCGCATTGCATTCACGAGCCTGCGCTCCGGCAACGGGGACGTCTACCTCGTCGACCTTGACACGCTGACTCAGCGCCGCCTCACCCACCACAGTTCTGAAGACGCCGTGGAAAGCTGGAGCCCGGATGGCGCGTTTGTCTACTTCTCGAGCAGCCGAGCTGACATCGGCGGCTACTCGGACATCTACGCGGTGCCGGTCGAAGGCGGAACGCCCTTTCCCGTAAGTCGAGCACGCTTCAAAGGCGAGTACAACGCGAGCGCGTCGCCGGACGGAGAAAGACTCGCTTTCAACTCGAACGACAGAGTTCGCCAGTGGTATCGAATGGGCCCGCGTACTGACGATGCGACAGAGGTCTGGATCAAGTCCACCGATCCGTCTTCGAACCGCTTTGAGAGAGTCACGAGGTTCGAGGGGAAGGACTCCTGGCCGATGTGGTCGCCGGACAGCGATGGCGTCTACGTCGTAACCGACGAGTATTCTGGGAGCGGCGCGGAAAACCTCGTTCTTCAAGACCTGACGGGGACTCGCAGGCCGATAACGAGCTTCGAACGAGGGCGCGTGTCGTGGCCTACGATTGCCAACGACGGGACGATTGCATTCGAGCGGCAGTTCGGGATCTGGACAGTGCGGGATGGCAGCGCTCCACGGCGTGTCGACTTCGCGCTCTCAGAAGACGAGATTGACGATGAGCCGACGCGCGCCGAGACCATTTCGCGAGTATCGGAGTTCCACGTCAACGAGTCGGCTGCTGTTTGCGCGGTCGTGATTCATGGTGATGTCTTCGTGCACGACCTTCGCACCGGCGATGTGGCACGGATTACCGACACGCCGGCGCCTGAGCAGGACGTTCGAGTGAGCCCGGACGTGAGCCGTGTCGCCTATGTGGCTCTGCGCAATGGCTTTTTTGATGTCTTCGTCTACGACCTGCACGAACGGCGCGAAACGCGGTTGACCTCGACGCCGGAGACCGAGCGGCATCTCAGATTCAGCCCCAATGGAGAAAGGATCGCCTTCGTCGAAGGAGCCGATCGGCTCAAGGTGGTCGACACCAACGGACAGAGACCGGTTCAAATGGCGACGGACCTCATGATGGCGCCCGAGCTCGCATGGTCGCCGGAAGGCCGTCTGATTGCCTACGTGTCGTCCGACTCGAACTGGCTCTCCAACGTTTGGCTTGTCCAGGTCGACGCCCCAGGGCGTAAGGTCCAGCTGACGGATCTTCCGGACGTCTACTCCGCTGGCTTGAGCTGGCTCGAGGACGGTCGGACTCTGTTGCTCGGTACATGGACGACGCGTGAAACGCGTCAGGTTGCGCGGATTCAGATCCCGGATCGGCTCGTCGACGGCGTTGACGACGAGTGGAACGACGCCGTGGAGGACGTCGAGGTCGAGTACCTTCTTCCAGCGAACGAGAGCCTGGTGCTGGAGGCGGTTGGCCGCAACGGTAAGACGGCGGTCCTCTCCGGCGCCTCCCTCGGACGTTCGGGTCTGTGGCGTTCTGCAATCGAGGAAGGTGACCTGGGCAGTTTCACGTTGATCGCCCCCGGAAGAATCACATCGGCGACAGTTTTGGGAGATGATTCGGTCCTTTATCTGAGCGGGGGCGAGCTGCATCGACTCGACGTCGAGGGGAACGAATCAGATCGGATCGAGTTGTCGTTCGATTTTGACGTCGATCCGCGAAAAAGGCGCCTGGCCTTGTTTCGAGAGGCCTGGCTTGTAGTTCGTGATTGGTTCGGAGACGAGAGCTTCAACGGCAAGAACTGGGAAGCTCTGTACAGCGAGTATGAGCCGTTCGTGCGTGGCGCGCGCAACGATTTCGATTTCATGACCGTGATCCGAATGATGGTTGGTGAGCTGAACGCCTCACGTACGGAGGTGTGGGGTGATCCTCGCGTCGACGGCCAAGCTGTCGGAGATCTGGGGGTCGATTTTGACGGTACAGCGTTGAAAGGCGGCCGGTTCGTAGTTTCTTCTAGCCTCTTTCCTGCGACCGGAGAGGATTCCGGGCTTCTCGCAGGAGAGGTTATCGAGGCCATCGAGGGAACCGTGCTGGGGCGGGGCGTCAATCTGAGTGAGCTTCTTACGGGAGCGGCCGGCGAGATGATTGCGGTGACGGTAGAACGAGGCGGCAAGCGCCTGGAGGTCCGCTCGAGGGTGCGATCGACGAATCAGGTTTCGGAGCAGCGCTATCGGAAGTGGATCGCCTGGAACGAGGCACTGGTTGACGAGCTCAGCGGCGGGCGCTTTGCCTACGTGCATCGGAGACACTTTGGCACCGGTGCGACCGAGGCACTGCGTCGCCAACTCGGCGCATCGGCGCTTGGCAAAGACGGCGTTGTCTTGGACGTGCGCTACAACGGCGGTGGCATCGAGTCCACTCGAGCGATCGGCTACCTGCGACGAAAGATCGTGCACTTGAACGCGTTCCAGGACAAGGTCGTCGCACCCGGCGCGCTCGTGCATGGCATTCCGGTACTGGATCGTCCCGTCGTTCTGGTCCAGAACGAGCAGGTCTTGAGCGACACGGAGAGTCTCTCGCATCAGTTTCGGGCTTTGGGAGTCGGACCGGTGGTCGGAACTCGAACATCCGGTTGGAACAAGGGGCAGCGTGGATACGGATTGTTCGACGGCACGCGGATCTCTGTTGGTGCGTGGAAGGCGTTGACGAGCAACGGCGAGGACATGGAGCGCAGAGGCCGCGAGCCTGACATCTATGTGGATCGCTCCATCGAGGAGACCTTGGTTGGAAGGGACTCCCAGCTCGAATCCGCGGTCGAGGCGCTGGACGAGTGGATCAGATCACGCGGCCTCCCAGGCCGCCAGGTGCAAGAGGGCGAACGCAGGCACGAATGACGAAGCGCTCGCTTTGAGGGGTTCGCGTAGATCAGTTCGCAGCCGACACGGCTTCGGCCAGGAACTCCATAACGACATTCCAGGTCGGCGTCACATCGTCGCCGACGCGGTCGGCGTCCAGCATCGAGGAGCCGTGCACACCGTTCAGCGCGACAAAGGTCTGAATCCCGTGCTCCTCGAACAAGCGGAACTGTTGCCGCACGCTGTCCCGCTCCATCTCGGAGGCGGGACGCAGGGCGAGGGCGGGGAGGGTGAGCTTCGGGATGAACGGCTCCGCCTTGCACGAGGCCATGGGCCCGCCGGAGGCCGGGGAGAAGGCGAGGACGCCGGCGAGATCTTGGGCGTGCTCCGCGCCCAGACGGAGAACCAGGGCGGCGCTGTAGCTGCTCCCCCAAGCGACGCGCGGGCCGGTGAAGCCGAGCTTCTTGGCCTGGTCGAGGGCGGCCTCGAGATCGGGATAGGTGTCGCAGTAGCCGTAGTCCCGGCCGTCGAGGGCGGCAACCGTGCGATTGACACCGTCGAATCGGCTCCCGCCCGAACGCTGATCGATGGCGAAAACGTTGTATCCGGCCTCGAGCAGCCGCGGAATGATGTTGGCGTACTCGCCCCGGGCATCGCCACCGGCTTGGTGAAAGAGCAGGACCAGCGGGGCGGCTTTTCCGGCTTCGACCGAATAGACATTCCCGTACAGAGTCATGCCGTCGGCAGCGGTCCAGGTCACTTCATCCGCCGCCTGCGAAGGGGCGGCGACAGCAAAGACGATCGGGACGAAAAGAGCAGCGATGAGAACAGTCCGTTTCTGTGGCTCCATGGTGGGTCTCCTCACGATCGGCAGGATGTTACGGCACGAGAGCATGGTATTTTCTCGCCCTACGGATGTGCGAGCAGTCCGACAGTCCGCGCCTGAGGCAGCTCCTGGATTCCGACAAGTTCCAGTACTCCGACGTTACCGCCGACGGCTCGGAGAGAGCGTGGGTGGACTTCGAGCGCCTCGAGACCCTGTGGTTCAACACCGGCACGCTGTGCAACATCGAGTGCCGTCGTTGCTACATCGACTCGAGCCCGGTGAACGACCGGCTCTCCAATCTCACCGCCCGGGAGGTCGCGCGCTTTCTGGATGAGATCGCCGACTTGCAGCTGGGGACGCGCGAGATCGGCTTCACCGGTGGCGAGCCGTTCGTCAATCCGGACTTCCCGGCGATGCTCGAGGACACGCTGGATCGCGGCTTCGAGGCCCTGGTGCTGACCAACGCCATGCGGCCGATGATGAGGCCGGCGGTTCAAAAGAGCCTGCAACGCCTTAGCCGGAGGCACGGCAGACGGCTGCATCTGAGGGTCAGCCTCGATCACTACACGCCCGAGCTTCACGAGCAGGAGCGCGGACCCGGCTCCTGGAGCTCGACGGTTCGCGGGATTCGTTGGCTCGCCGACGAAGGCTTCCGCCTTTCGGTGGCCGGCCGCACTTGCTGGGGGGAGACGGAGCCGGTGGCCCGGGAGGGCTATGCGGGTCTGTTTGCGACCGAGAATCTGCCGCTGAACGCGACCGATCCGAGCCAGCTCGTGCTGTTTCCGGAGATGGACGCAGCTCTGGACGCGCCCGAGATCACCGTCGACTGCTGGCGCGTTTTGGGCGTCAGGCCGTCCGACATGATGTGCGCGAGAAGCCGGATGGTCGTCCGGCGGCGCGGGGCGACTTCGCCGGCCGTAGTGTCGTGCACGCTGTTGCCCTACGATTCCAGGTTCGAGCTCGGTGGCTCGCTGGCCGAGGCCCTCGGGCCGGTGCGCCTCAATCATTCGCATTGCGCCCGGTTCTGCGTCCTGGGCGGCGGCTCCTGCAGCGTCAGCTCACAGGACCGTACAGAGCCGGAGGACCTCAATTCTTGGCGGTGAACTTCGCCTTCTTCGAAGCCTTCGACGATCGCACGCCGTTGAAGGCGCGGATGCGCACGCGATAGGTCTCTCCGGGCACGAGGTCGCGAATGATGGCCTTCTTGGCCGTCGCCGCCACGCGCCCGATCTCCTCGAAAGGTATGGTCGAGGAGGAAAGCTCGATCACGAAGCCTTCGCGATTAAAGGAATTGTGCTTCCAGGTCAGCTTGGCCTTGCCGCGCTTGCAGGGACCTGCTGTCCGTAGTTGGACTGGAAGAGGTTGCCCTGATTGTCGAAGGCGTTGCCCGAGGGCGTGTTGAGGCCGGTCGCGAACACGGTGATCTCACCGTCGGGAGCGATCTTGAACAGCTGGGTGCCGCCGAAGGCCGCCGAGTAGACGTTGCCCTCGGCGTCGACGCTGATTCCGCCCGCCAGGTTCGAGCCGCCCGGCAGGGCATAGGTCGTGACTTCCGCTCGCGCGGCCACAACGGCCGCCAGGAACGCGGTCAGCGTCAGCGCCAGGGTCCGGAAAGCTCGCGCTCTGGGCGCGTTTTGTCTCGGCACGAAAAGGCCTCCTCTCGTTGAGGTTACGTAGAGGTCTACGTACCCGGACCGGCCTCGGTTTTCCGGTCCCGACTCCGGCCCTACTTCGGCCTCAGGACCGAGAACGCGTCTCGGTCGTCGTCCATCTTGGATCCGACCGAATCGCCGCAGACACTGCAGACGTAGTCGTACTTGTTGCCCTGAGGCAGAACCAGGAGCAGGCGCTTGCGCACCGGCTGGGCCTGCCGGCACTTCGAGCAAAAGAGCTCGGAAGCTTCGAACTCGTCGTAGTGAGCCTGTCTGCGATTCATCCGGTCGTGTTTCTCTGTCCTAGAGGTTCTCGAGGATCATGTCGTAGCTCTTGAAGCCGTCGTCCTTGAGCGGTCGGAGGTCGAGTTTCGGCGTGGTTGGCTCCTCTGGGCCCGCCAATAATATTAGGAAACCGCGGATCGGGAGTATTCTCCTTCTAATGGGCGAGCTGAGAAGATTCCGGAAGAAGGCCGGGACGGCCGTCACCGCCGTTCAGGTCGATCTCGACACCAAGGGATTCAGCTACCGAAAGTGGGGCGATACCCAGTTCTGCAAGCGTGGAGACTGGCTCGTGAACAACCAGGGCGACGTCTACACTATCGATGGCGAGACCTTCGAGGCGACGTATCGCCCGGCCGGCGCCGGCGTCTACGTGAAGTTGACACCGGTCTGGGCGGAGGCGGTCGAGGAAGCGGGCGTCATCGAGACCAAAGAAGGAGCCACGCACTACGAAGTCGGGGACTATCTGGTCTATAACGACCGCGACCGAAAGGATGGTTACGCGGTCAGCGCGGCGAAGTTCGAAGAGATGTACGAGCCGGCCTCCAAACAGGAAGGCCCACGGTGATAACATTTCCCGAAAGAAGATGATCAACAGGCTGTAGAGCGGTCTCCATCATGGCCAAGATCTACCTCTCATCGACCTACGAGGACCTTGCCGAGCACCGGCAGGCGGTCTACCGGGTCCTCAGGCAGATGGGGCATGACGTGATCTCGATGGAGGACTACACCGCGACCGGCAGGCAGCCAACGGAGAAGTGCCTGGCTGATGTTCGCGAGTGCGGCATCTACGTTGGCATTTTTGCCTGGCGCTACGGCTACGTACCGCCGGAAGAGACAAGGGCCATTACCGAGCTCGAGTATCGCGAGGCCCTCGATGCCGGCAAGGAGACGTTGATCTTCCTTCTGAACGACGACGCGCCGTGGTCGCCCACTCTTATCGACCGCGATAGGACCGCCATCGAGGCGCTGCGCGGCGAGCTTCAGACGAGTCACATCGTCCAGTTTTTCTCGACGGCGGAGGAGTTGGCGGCCGCCGTCAGCGTGTCGGTCGCCAACGTCGCGGCTGAGGACTCGGCCGGCGAGTCCGACGAGGCGCCGGATCCCTCGACCCAGCGCTTCTATCTGAAGTGCCTGTCGAAGATGACTGGTGAGCTGGATTCCCAAATCAAGATCTACCGCACAGCCTGCGTCGTTCTAATCGGCATCGCCGTGGCGGTCGGGATCGCCGGAGTGGCGATGAAGCTTCTCTTCGTCGGCCTGGGTGGACTGCTGGTCGGTACCGCCACCGTGTTCCCGACCAACACGATGCTCCATACTCGCCGGAAAAAGGCACTCCTCGACGGCTACGAAGAAGGCTTGCGGCAGGAGCCTCCGGCCTCCGATGTGGTCCGTGCGGTGAAGGCATTCCTCGAGCGCCAGCTCAGAGGGGAGTCGTTCGCATGACGGGCGAGCGCCACGAGCACGAGCAAGAAAACCAGCTCGACCAGATCTCGGCTCGCTTTCAGCGCGAGCAGGCGCAAGCGCGAAAGCAGACATTGTGGCTGACCATGGCGCCCATCGTCGTCGGGCTACTGGTCGTAGGCAGCGCCTGGGTGGGTGTGTCCGGAGCTCGGAACGAGCAGAAGAGAGTCGTGGCCAAGCTCGAGAAAGCCGAAGTCGAGCTGCGCGAGGTCGGCAGGCGCCGGGAGGGGATGCTCGCCGACATCCAGGGCCTGCAAGAGATGCGTGCCGGGCTCGAGAAAGAGATCGCCGATCAACAAGCGCTCTTCGAGCATTTCGAGAAGAAGCTCTCCGCCGAAGAAAGGCAGGAAGCTCAGTTCGTAGCCCAGGGGCTCGACGCCGTCAGGCAGGAAGACTACCCGCAGGCCATCGACACCCTCAAAAGGGCGCTCGCGCTCGACCCCGACAACTCGGCGGCCCTCAACAACGCGGGCTACGCTTACTACAAGAACGGCCAGTTCGAAGAGGCCGTGGAAACGCTGCGCCAGGCGACCCGGATCGATCCGGAGTTCGCCGAGGCGTTTTTCAACCTGGGCTTCGCCTACTGGAAGATCGATCAGCGAGACCGCGCGGTCGAGGCCTTCGAGCGGGCGTTCAAGCTGGACCCGGGCTACGAGGAGCGGGCGCGCGCCGAGCCGGACTACAAGCCGATCTGGAGCTACCAGATTCGCAGGTCGCGAGAGACCAGCACCCGAGGCGGCGAGGAAGCGGACCTGATTGCGCAAGCGCAGCAAGCCGCTCGGGACCGCAACTATCCGGAGGCGATCCTGGCCTATGGAAAGGCGCTTTCGATCAACCCGGAGAGCCCCGAGCTCATGGGCCGGCTGGGCAACGCCTACTATCTCGACGGCCAGCACAAAATGGCGGCGGAGATTCTCATGCGTTCGGTGGACAAGCATCCCGACTACGCCGAGGGGCACTACTACCTGGGCCTCACTCTCTGGGAGCTCGGTGACCGCGATCGCGCCATGGACGAGTTCAAGACCGCCTTCGAGATCGAGCCCGCCTGGGAAAGCCGCGCGCGGCGCGATCCCCGCTACCAGCGCATCTTTCGGTCACGGGCCAAGTAGTAGCCGGCCGCCGGTCCGCGAGCCCGCTCGTGTGTGCGCGCAAGGCCGCCCCGTTTCTGGGCTGGTCGGCCTGCGGAGCCGTGCTGCCCTGGCTGGGCGCGGTGGGGGTGATCGGGCTCGTGCTCGAGGGGTTTTGAGGGCGGAGAGGTGCCATCTACCCGCGGATGTGACATATTTCACAGTACCGACTGGAACGGCCCGCCTAGTCTGAGCGGGAGACAAGCGACTCGACCCTATCTTGGGAGGCTCTGTGCAACTGGATTGCGACAAGACCCTCGATCTCGGCATTCGCGCCTGTTCTGACGGAAACTGGGAAGAAGGACTCCGCCACTTGAGACTGCTCAAGCACGAGGAAGGAGCCTGCGGCCGGCAGCCCGGGGTTTTCTATTCCCACCTCGGGCTCGCGATGGCGCGCTGTGAAGGCCGGATGCACGAGGGACATGAGTGGTGCACCCACGCGGTCACGATCCAGCCGGCCGAGCCCACCAACTATTTGAACCTGGCTCAGACCTATCTCCTGCTCAAGAACCGCCGCGGCGCGCTGCACGCGCTGGTCGAAGGGCTGGCCGTCGATGCCGCCCACCCGGGGCTTCTGAAGCTACGCCGGGCGCTCGGGTTCCGCTACCGGCTGCCGATCTGGTGTCTGGCCCGAGTCCACGAGCTCAAGCTCTCGATCAGGCGGCACCGAGCCAGGTCGGAAGCGCGGCGCCACGCCGCGAGGCGCCGGCCACGGCTCGGAGAGGACAGCACCGGGATCTTCCGGCCGGCTGACTAAATCCGACACGACCGAGGTGAGCAGGCGCCGCCTCGGCCCGGCATCCGTCGGGGACAGGGCGCCGTCAGGGACAGGTACTGAAAGCCTGGGTGTCCTGGATGGGCTGGAAGGCATTGCCCAGCGGATTCTCGTAGACCTTCGAGACTCCGGTCTCGGTGTCGGTGACGGTGAGGTCGAACCCGACGTCGGTTTGCGCGGCGGCGAAGACCCAGAAGCTGTTGAAGTTGGGGTCGCGGCACACGTCGAGAAGCCGGACCAGGAGCTCGTTGTTGTTGAGCGGAGAGAAGACGAGGGTGCCTTCGTTGCGCCTGGCGACGTCGACGATCAACGGCCGGGTGCTGTCGTCGAAGGGATCTTCGAAAAAAGCCTCGACCTTGAAGCGTCCGTCCACCAGGCAAAGCGTCGTGTTGTTTGGAGTGCACGGAGGGACCGTGCCCGCGGAGCAGTAGCAGTCGAGGCCGTTCATGGCCTTTCCGCCGCCCAGGCCGATCCTGTTGACGATCGCTCCGGGAATGCCCGGTGGGAGCGGGAAGTCTGTGGCAAACCAGCCGAATCTGTTGGTCTTGCCGCTCGCGCCGCCGGCCGGAAACTCGTTGCCGTCCACATCGAGCAGGCTGCGGTCGAAGTTGACCTTGACGCCCTTCCGCGGGTCGCCCTGGTTACTCGCCTGACAGCCACACCTGGCCATGTTGCCGCCGGAGCTCGAGCCGCCGACCAGGGTGTAGGTGCCGTCGCCGTTCACCTCGTTCAGGAACCTCCTGGCCTTGACCGAGTCCGGACAGGAGAGCTCGCTCCGCACCACAGTGTGATTCTGATTGTCGGCCGCAAGCTCGACGGCTCCGAAAGAGAGGGCCGCAAGTCCGACGATGAGAGCCAGCAGCTGAGAGTGTTTCTTGCCCATGGTCGATACCTCCAAGAGGAAAGGTTCTAAATTACGCCGGTTCTTAACACATGGACGTTGGCGGCCGCAAATGGGAGTGCGACTATCCGCTATTATTTGGATAGCCTTTCTTTAGTCGCCAAGGAGGAGCCATGGGCGCCATCTCGTTAGCCGTGAGCCGGCTCAAGAAAGCCGGCGTCAAGCTGGGCTACGCGCACGCGCTCAACAAGCCGATCATTCAGCTGACCAGTATCAGCGTCGACGATCTCCCATTCGACGTTCAGACCTGGCCCACGCTTTCCTACAAGATCGGGGCGGTGTCCGAGCTCGCTCCCGAGCTTGCCAAGCGGCTGAAGACGGTCTTGAAGTAGGAGTCTCACATCGCTACGGGGGTGCTTCGAGCCTATGGTATTCTTACACAGAAGCTTGCGAAGCTCCTTGGACCTTCGTACGGAGTGGGAAATGGCCGGTCTTTGTACCCGGGTCATCCGGAAACAGAAGATTCCGCAGACAAAGGAGGTTGAGTATGCCGAGGCGATCTCGTGACGAGCATCTCTTTGGAGAGGGTCCCAAACGGATCCTCGCCCTGGATGGTGGTGGCATTCGTGGAATGCTGACACTTTCGTATCTGAAGCTCCTGGAAGAGCAGCTTCGCGAGCGTCACCAAAACGCGGACCTCCTGCTGAGCGACTACTACGATCTCATCGGCGGGACCTCGACCGGCGCGATCATCGCAGCCGGTCTCGCGAAGGGCTATGCGGTGGAAACACTCCAGGATCTTTACCGGGATTTCGGTAGAGACATCTTTCGGAAGAAATGGTGGCGCAAGGGCCTGGTCTTCGCCAAGTTCAGAGCCGGACCCCTACGGCGTTACCTGGATGAGCATTTCGACTTCGAGCTCGGTGATTCGAGGCTGACGACCGGCCTGATGATCATGACCAAACGCTGGGATACGGGTAGTCCCTGGGTGATCCACAATAACCCGAGAGGCAAGTACTTCAGCTCGGGCTCCTCCTCGCGCGAGCCCAACTCCAAGTACAACCTCGCTCAGGTGGTCAGGGCCAGCACCGCTGCGCCGACGTTCTTCCGTCCGGAGAAGCTGCGAATTGCTCGCGGCGTGGAGGGGAGGTTCGTAGACGGCGGGGTCACTCCACACAATAACCCCGCACTCCAGCTGTTGTTGATGGCAACGCTAGAGGGGTTCCGTTTGAATTGGGAGCTGGGCGCCGACAGGATCCTGCTGACGTCAGTGGGGACCGGGATGGACAACCCGAACTTGAACCCATCGACGATCAAGACCAAGCTCGCCCTCTATGATGGCATTACGTCGCTTTCGGCTCTTCGGGCGGATTGCGATTGGCTGGACCAGACTCTGCTGCAGTGGTTGTCCGAGAGCCGGACCCCCTGGAAGATTGACTCCGAGGTAGGCGACCTGTCCGCGGACCTCTTGACCGGGCAACCGCTGGTGACTTACCAGCGCTACAACGTCTGGTTCGATCGGAAGTGGCTCAAAGAGGATCTGGGAATAGACATCACCGAAGCCGAGGAGCGCAGCCTTCCGGACATGGCCAATCCCAGGAATCTCGCACCGCTAGAGGAGATCGGCAATAAGGCGGCGGCCCAGCAGATCGAACCGCAGGACTTTCCTCGCGGCTTCGACCTTCCTGAGAGGCAACGGCCATGAGTCGGCCGCGATGGCCATGACTCGATCGAGAAGGAGCAAGACATGAGTTCCTTGAAAAAGTGGTTAGAACACGCACCCAAGCCGCCAGAGCTCGAAGAGGGCCAGCAGTGGCATGTGTTCCTGAGTTATCGATCGGTCAATCGCGCCTGGGTGCTGCAGCTCTACGATGTGCTGCGGAGCCTCGAGTACGAGGTCTTTCTGGACCAGTACGTTCTTTCGGCGGATCAGAACCTGATCGCAGCACTCGAAGAGAATCTCGAGCATAGCGCTTCGGGCGTTTTGATCTGGTCAACGGACGCCGCCGACTCGGATTGGTGCAAGAAGGAGTATCGGACCTTCGAGGCCCGGGAGAGCAGCGGTGACGGCTTTCGCTATGTAGTTGCCAAACTCGACCGCGCTGACCTGCCGGTGTTCGCGAGTCAGAAGATCTGGATCGACTTCTCCGATCTGATGGGCGGGCCACAGGGAGCGGGGCTCCTACGCCTTCTCTACGGCCTGCACGGTGAGCCTTTGCCGGCAGCTGCCGTCAGGCTCGCCGCTGAGGTGGACCAGGAAGCTCGGCGCTCGGAGGCGAGAATCAAGGCTGCGGTGGCTGCGGGCTCTCGCGATCGTCTTCTGGAGTTGGCGGACTCCGGTGGGTTGGCCTGGGAAACGACGGCCGCGCTGGGCTGCGGAATAGTAGAAGGTCTGGTCAAGCTCGGCGCCTATGAGCAGGCACTCAAGAGCCTGGAGGTCTTGAAGGCGCGCTTTCCCAAGAGCCTGCGCGTTCAGCAACTGAAGGGCTTGGCACTTGCCCGCTCCGGGAACTGGCAACAAGCGCAGCTCGAGCTCGAGGAGCTCCGCGAGCTGGGAGAGCAGGATCCCGAGACTCTCGGCATTCTGGCGCGGACCTGGATGGACAGCTACAAGAAGAGCTCGGACCAGAACCACCTGCGCCGCTCCCGGGACCTCTACGCACAGGCCTTCGAGAATGCTCCGAATGACTACTACACCGGCATCAACGCCGCCGCGAAGAGTGTGTTTCTGGATGAGCTCGATGCCGGGAACGACTATGCGGAGAAGGTCGAGCGAATTGTAGGTACGGAAAAGAAGGACGGCGACTATTGGATGACCGCGACTGTAGCGGAGGCCCAGCTCATCAAGGGTAACTACCAGGCAGCTGGACGCCTCTACCGCGACGCCGTGAGCATGGCCGCGCAAGAGATGGGTTCGCATGCGAGCACATGGGGTCAGGCGAGGCTGCTTCTCGAGCACCTCGGACCCTCGGATGACGAGTATTCGCTGGTGGCTCAAGCCTTCGGTCACTTGGGTGAGGCAGGCACTTGAGGCCATGCGAGGATCTCCCACCCGGGAGGCGACCAACAGCGGCGCTCATCTCGGTCGTAGGGCAAGTGAACGAAATGTTGTGATTCGAATCTCGAGAAGGAGGAAACGATGAGTTTTCTGACGGCATTGCTCGCGTTTTCGGCGATCATGATCGTGTTGACGACGCTCGCCACGGTTGTGGTCGAAGGCCTGCACAAGCTAATGCGCAAGAGAGCCAGCGACTTCGAGCAGCTGTTGACCCAGCTGTACAAGGATGCTGTCGAACCGCGATTGGCGAATGCCGGCGTGCAAGTCGGTGCGACGGCAGACCAGTTCGTCCAGGATCTCATGAAGAACCCTGCGTTCGACGTCAGCAAGAAGGGTCGGCTCGCTAAGTTACCTCTGCTCAAGAATCTGTTCGATTCTTCGTTTCAGGAGTTGACCACGCGCCAGTTCGTGGAGCAGTTCGCTCAGACCGAAGCGGGCAGGAAACTCAAAGGCGAAGCGGATGACGTGGTCAAGGACCTGATCGGGAAGTTCTCGTACGAGTTCGAGCGCTATGGAGAGGCCGCCAGCAATTACTTTCGGCGGCGAGCCACGACTCTTTCGGTCATCGTCGCCTTCATTCTGGCTGTCGGCTTGAACATCGATGCGTTCAGGCTCTACGGCGCTTTGGCAGAGGACGAGACGTTGGCTGAGCAAGTCATCGCCAGCGTCGATGTGAACCAGCTGGAGACGGCGTACCAGGCAAGAATTGCGAACGCGGCCAATCCGGATGAGGCCGAGAAGGCCAAGAACGAGTACAAGCAGGTTCTGCAGGACATCAAGGAGGAATCGGAGAATCTCCGGGCGCTTGGGCTGCCGATTGGCTTCGAGTACTTCCCGTACTGCGAGGCTCGATCGACGAACGGCACAGCGGAACTGATCGATCCGCGCTGCGAGGAGTTGGGCAGCACCTCGTGGGAAAGTACGTGGCCTTTAGTTGGCCCTTTGCTGACGATAGGCAACAAGACTCTCTATAACGCCCGTGCCCGCGTGTTTTCGTCGCGAGCCGGCTATGGGTGGCTGTTCTCCGTTCTCGTGAGCGGCGGATTGATTGGTCTTGGTGCGCCATTCTGGTTCAAGACGTTCCGGTTCATAGCCAGTTTCGTACCGGGCATCAAGCTGCCGGACAGCACGGCGGCTCGCCAGGAACGGTCCGGCCAAGTCGCACAAGCGCAGCCAACGGCCGCGACAACGCCGAGCCCGCCGGCTGCCGCGGCAACTCTCGGAACGCCCTCCACGACAACCGGACAGGCCGGCGCGGCGACGACCGCTGGAGCCGGCACGGTCGCCGGTACGCCCGCTGCCGTGACAGCTCCGGCCACGACAGGAACCGTGCCGGACCTGGGTTTGACGGAGGACGATCTCGTTTCGGCGTTCACGAAATCGGAACGGTAGCTCGAACGCTCAATCTCGCCTGGGACGCCGTCCGGGAAGGGATGCGCGCTGCCTAGGTAAACGGGGAAGTTTCCGCCCTCCTATCCGATCACCAGAGTCCCGGGAGGCGTGACTCCCTTGCCCTCCTCGAGGCGCCATGTCACGGGACCCTTCCAGTCGTCGGACTGCTTCCAGCGCAGCGTGGCCACCCCGGTCGCCTGGCGCAGCAGCTGCCTCGTGTCGGACTCCGCCAGCCGGGTCATCAAGAGCCACATGCCGAAGGTCGGCGTCGGCCACTCGACCGAGCAGGCCGTGGCCTTTCGCCAGCCGTTCGCGCTGGCGCGAGTTGCCTCGCGATAGGCAGCCGGTGTGGGAGTGGGGCCGGTACCGAGGGCCAGCCGCAGCTTGCCGACAGCCTTAAAGCCTTTGCGCCTCCGGTAGACCTGGAGAATCGGATCGAAGTTGGGAGCAAATCTCGGCTGATTGGTGCCGGCGGCTGACAGGATGGGCTGGATCTCGACTTGCTGCCCAGCTACGGGGATGTCCCACTCTCCCTTGAGCGCTTTGCCAAAGGCATTGATGTCTTTCGTCCAGTTGTCGAGGAACTTGTTTGTCTTGACGACCGTTGCCAAGACGTCGCCGAGGTTCAAGTCCTTGAAGCGCTTGTCGACCAGCTGATCGTGGAACCAGCTTCTAGAAGCACCCAAGTAGCTCCGATTCCAGCTCGATTCGCTGGCGACGCCGGCGCAGAATTCGCTCAGCGCCGCGCCCGGCAGCCGAATGTCGAAGGCCAGGCGCGTCTGGGCGAGCGCGGGCACGTCGGCCAGACCGGAACCGCCGACGAAGCCTAGGCTCTCGAGCCGGGGCTTGAGGGCCGCGAGCTCCGAGGCCGTGGTCTCGTTGTCCTCGCGCGAATAGGTCGCGCGCAGTGTGCGGGAGGTTTCTTTCTCGAAAGGCGCTTCCAGGCTCGGCATGCTTTTCGTTGTGTCCGCCGCCTCAATCTCGAGCCAGAGGGCCGATTCGCTGGTCGTCTTGTTCCAGATCTCGGTGCGCTGAAAACCGCCGTTGTAGGTCGCCGACCTGAACAGCTTCTTGCCGTCCTGGCGGACCCGGAGGTTCGCCTCCTCGACTCGGCGGCTGACGCCCTTTTGGTTTCCGAGGAGTTTGCCCAGCGGGCCGAGGAACTTGAAGACGAACGACATCGAGCTGGTGCGCACACGGCGCGAGGTGAACGCGCATTCGCGCAGCCGGAACGGCAGCGCCCCGGCCTTCTCCTCGTTCACCCGCTCGGCCAGGGTGTCAAGCAGCTTGCGCACCTCGGCGCCCTTGAGCCTCTGCTCCACCTTGTTGCGGAACTTCTTCTCCGTTTCCAGGTCGATGTCCACGTCGATGAGCGCCGTGCTCGTCGAAACACGCGAGATCTCCAGACCCAGCGAAAACCCAATCTCGCCGCGGATCTCTCGGATCTTCTGCAGGATCTCGGCCTGAAGCCCCTCGGCGTCGTCGAGGAGGTTCTTGATCTTCTGCGCCCAGCTCTGGATCTTCTTCAGGTCCGCCGCGCTGATCTTGTCCCAAGCCTCGCCCGCCAGGCGCTCGATCAGCTTCCGCAGGCGAGCGCTGATGGCCGCTTCGAGCTCTTCCTTGGTCTGCACCTGGCGCAGTTTGTCGATGGTGCCGGCGATCCCGGTGCGCTCGGTGAAGGCCCGAATCTTCTCAATCACCTTGTTGTCCAGGTCGAAGAGCTCTTCGGCCTTCTTGGCGAGCCCGGCCACATCGGCCAGGGTCTTTCGAATGCCGGAGTCCGAGGACAAGAGGAGCTCCTCGAGGCTCTTGCCGCTCAGGGTCTCGATCAGGTCGACCGCCTCGGCGGCCTCACTCGAAAGATCGACCAGGTCGCCGATCTCCAGGTCCGGATCGTCGAGGCCGGTGAGCCGGCTCAGAGCCGTCCGGATCTTGGAGCCCGGTGACAGGTCGGCCTTGCCGAGCAGCTGATCCCAGAAGCTCTCGAGCTTCGCCCCGAAGGGCTCGACCTCCTTGTCGTAGAACTCGACGATCTCCCGGCTGGCCTCCAGTAGGCCCTTCACCTTGTTCGAGCCCGCCAGCCACTCCTTCCAGTGTGTGTCATTGACGAACTCGCCCACAGCGTCGGCCACATCCCCGGTCAGGCTCGTCTTGATGGTCTCCCAGTCACCGGCGGCCACGGCGTCGACTTCGCGCAGCGAGTCGATCAGCCGCGGAATCGGCGATTGGCCCAGCGCCTGCTCGAGCACCGTTGCCAGGCCGCCGCCGAAGTCATACTCGGCCTGGAGCGCCATCATGGCGCTGAAGCCGATTCGCCGCTCGCGCTCGCGCTGAAGCCGCACCCGCGCCCATCGATCCGACCGGCCGATGGCCAGGAGCATGCGCTCGTGCAGCGACAGCCCCAAGGCGGCCTTGATCGCCATCTCGCCGCTGGCCGTGACCTTCGCCGACGGCAGGCCGTCGAAGAGCTCGATCGACGTGTCTAGCGCGAAGCTGTGGCCGAACTCTGCGTCCAGGCCGAAATCGAGGTTCAGGGTGGCGTCCAGCCGGTGGATCTCGCCGTCGGCCAAACCCCCTTTGTTCACGTTCTTGCTGAGATCTACGAGCTGCGGCGGGCGCGTCGTCTTGAGCAGGTTGTTGAACGCCGTCAGCCGCTTGGTGTTTGTCTTGACCGGCAGCAGGTGCCGGTAGTCGATCCCGGTCTCGACCGAGCCCTTGGCGGAGATCTTCAGGGCTCCGGTCGACGCCGTCCCCTCGGCCCCGACGTTCGCGCCGATCGTAAGTCCGAAGTCGGCGAAGCTCGAGCCGGTGGGCGCCTTGAACTCGGCGCCGCTGCCGAAGAGGTCGCTCAGCTTCTGGCTCGAGGCGTGGATCTTCAACACCGGCTCCAGACTCACGTTGCCGGTCACGTCGACCACTTCGTCGAAGACCGACACCGAGCCCGCCTTCTCAAAACCCGAGATCTCGAGCTCGAAGGCCTGCGTGCCGACGTTGCGGTCGAGCGCTTCGACCTTCTCGTAGAGCGCGCCGAGTTTGGAATTACCGAGAATCCCGAGAGCGTTGGACGTGGGCAGTCGCGCCATGGTGCTCCTCCCTGTGGATGATTGTGGTCTTTAGCTAATTCTTAACATATTTGCCCCTGCCATCCAAATCCCCCGCCCCTGGTTGAGTGGCTACGAATTCGGTTATCAGCATCGCCTCTACTGAGTGTCCGATCGGGTAGCGCTCGGCTTGCGCAGTTGTCTGTGCGAGCTGGAAGCGCTCGAAGAGCGGCTCCCAAAGTAGGTGCTCGTCAAATTAACGACCTGCTCGCCGCTTCTCGCACGAGCTGCCCGAGGTCTCAGAGGCGCGGCATCGGGTCGACTTGTGCGCCCAGCTAGGTCAGGCTGGCGCGAGCAACCACTGATGACCGATAGGGGCGACTTGGCGGACCTACGATGACGACGAGGATCAAGGCGAAGATCTTCATCTCGGCCCAGCAGAACGGCCACAGGAGCGGGTCGACCTCGAAGACGTGGCAAATCAACTTGGCCCAGCACAGCCGAGTGCGTGAAAGCCTCCTCACCGTCTCACGTTTGGGCTCGGCAGCTTCAGAAGCTGTGGCACAAAGTGGTCTTGCTCCCCCCGGGCCGGACGTCCGCCCCGCCCAGTAACAAGACTGACCGCGTCGACGCCGAGGCTCTTCTCGAGGCGGCGCGAGACTCCGAGATTCGGCCCGGGCTCTCAACGGCAAGATCGGTCGCCGTTTCAGCCACATCACACCTGGCGTCCGCGAACGAAGCCCATCGGTGATCGCGGGACTGCCTTTCGCCGCTTCGCAGTAGCTGAAGAAGGCACTGAATACCGACAGCTTCCGCTGAATGGAAGCCGGAGCGTAGGACGCCCCATGAACGCGTGAACCGATCTTAATAGACGACCTGCCGAGGTGATCGGTCCTCCGAATAATGCGTAAATCTTGTATACATTGTGGTTGAGATGCTCACCCTGTCACGCGGTCGTCCTCGGCTGGACGCATCGCCTCGTACGTCTGCCTCGAGGAGGGCGAGTGGAGCGGTTGGCTTCACGAGATCCTCGAGCCGCATGCGTCGCCGATGCGAGTGAAGCTCAGCGGAGTCTCGGCCGCCCAGAGGGCGAAGGCCTGCTCGACGGCCTGTCGTGTCTGGGCCTGCGTGATGTCGGGACCGGGATTGAGCGATTCCTCGATCTCTGGTACTCGCCTCCCACTCGGAGGGCGCTACGGGAGATTCGGATTCGGGACCGGTCGTAAGGGACTCGGGCACTTTAGACAAGGTGCGCCTTGCCCCTCTTTTCGGGTGGTGCTCTTTCTTCGTCATCGTGTTACAGAGAAAAGACTGGCGGCAGCAATCGGGGAGGTCAGCGTGTTGAGCTTCATCGGAATCGGAGCGCCGGGAGTGGGACGAGGAAACCCGCTTTCGAGCTGGCTCCGGAGCGCAAGCGTGAGCCCCGATTCGCAGTCGTAGGAGGTTTCCGACCAGAGAGAGCACGTTCTGATCAAGGAGGAGAGCCGTGTCTTTCATCTACTTGTTTCCCAAGAAGCTCGATGCCGCCCTGCGTTGGCTCGATCTGCGGCATAGCCGGATCGACCACACCGCTCTTCACCGAAGGAAGTTCCTCGAGGGGTATTCACCCCTCGCTTTGTGGCTTCCGATCCCGCTCCTGGTGGCGCTGGCCTACGGCGCTCTTCGCCCGCGCGGATGGCTGCTCGGCCTTTTCTGTGCCGCCGTCATCGCCGCGCACGTGCTGGCGTGCCGTTGGCTGAAAAAGCGACTGATGCCGCAGATCCAGTGGGTTCTGGTGGTCCTCCTGGTTGTGGCGGTCGGGCTGCTATCTCTCGGCGGCAGCAACCGCGCGTGGTCTTCGGATCCGTACTTTCACGTCTTCGGTCCTTTCGCGGTCTTCGTTCTTGCCCTCGGGATGCCGGCGTGCCGCTGGTGGGCCGATTGGCTGATCGCGCGCAAGGGCCTGCGAGAAACGTTCCGTAAGTGCTTCGTTCCGCACCTCGGGAAGACTCAGCTCTACGTCAAGCCCCCGTCGGTGAAGCCGCCCAATCGCCCGGTTCGGATTCTCCGCGCATTCCTTTTGGTGCCGCTTACGTCACCGCTTCTGCTGGTCTTGTTTCCTTCGTTCTCACTGCTGGTCGCACCGGTCGGAGCCGTCAAGCTGGTTTCTATTAGCACGCTCGTCGTGACCTGGGCGCTGCTTGCGGCCGCCCACTACGAGGACCGGCTCAAGTACTTCCAGATCCTGCTTCGGCAGGCGTTTCTCGTGGGTTGGCCGGGAGCGGTGTCGTTTCTTGTGATCATTCTCGCCGCGGCTCGAATCGCCGGCGTGAGCTATGTGACCACGGTACTCGACCAGGCATCGTGGACGATCATCGTCGGTCTGGTCGTCATCTTCTACTTGATCTTCGGACTCTATGATTACTGGCGGCAGCGAGCACTGGCGGAGGTGCTCTTGGGCCTTCTTCACAAGGGCGAGGACGAGCATCCTCATCGGCTGCCCTACGGGAAGGAAGATGAAGTCCATAGCGCCGGTCATCTGCAGATTCATGGCGCGGGCCGCTTCATTGCGATTCGGCCGGCGAGCGAAACCAGCGGCCACGAGTGGGAGTTCGAGAGCTACCAGCCCCTGGAGGTTTTTAGGCGCATTCACAGGCAGCTCGTGGGTCGTGCGCGTACGGAGCCGGCGAATTGGCGGGAGGCGGACAACGTCGCGGTGTGCCTCGATACGCTCGAGGAGAAGGTCCGGCTCTATACCGCCGTTCCGGCCCTCGTGGTCGCCACAGTGATCGTGGGCAGTGGTTGGCTGGTGTTCAACCTCGGTCAGGAGCCGGCGTACGGGGCCAAGGCTGTGGCCGCCGAGACCCAAGGGGGCTCTTTCGAGCTGCTTCGAGCCCTCGAATCGGCTCCGAAGGGACAGACCTCCTTTGCGGTGGCGGCCTCGGGCGGCGGCACGCGCGCCGCCCTTTGGGCGTACGAGGTACTGCGGGAGCTCCACCGCCGAGACGCTCTGGAGCGCGTCGTGCTGTTGAGCAGCGTTTCGGGCGGAAGCGCCGGAGTGGCTTACTTTGCCGGCCACCGCGACGAGCTTCTCGAAGGGAGCCCAGCGGACTGGTGCGGCTTTCGTGAGGCAATGGCCGAGCGCTACATTCACCAGGTGCTCTCCGGAGTCGGCGAGTGGCGCATGGTAACCGGGACCCGGCTCGGAGAGCTTCTGACCGAGAGCTTCGAAAGGAAGTTCTTTGGCGCGTCAGCCCCGGGCGGAGCGTGTACGCACCTGGGTTGCCTCGACGAGCTCGGAGTGATCTTCAACACCGCCATCACCGGCTCGTGGGAAGAGGGGGTGTCGGCGGACTGTGATTGCGTGGCGGCCGATCGGCCGAAACACAAGTGTGGCACCCTGAGGCGGACCGGAAGTCGCCTGGTTCTGACCAACGTCGGTTCGATGACGGGAACGCGTGAGCGCTACCGGACCTGCGAGGAGGCGAAGAGGAACGGCCCTGCCGCGAGCGGCCGAGGCTGGCCGCTCGACTTCGAATACGTGGTCGTCAAGAACGCCGACGTGCCCCTGAATACCGCGGCTTCGCTCTCGGCGAATTTCCCGCCGGTCTTTTCCAACGCCCTGGTGCAGGTGGGGTCCGGGAAGACCGCGAACCGCTACTGGGTGACCGATGGCGGCGCCGTCGAGAACCGTGGCGTCGTCAGCCTGCTCCTGGCTCTCAAGGCCGAGCTGGAACAGGCCGAGGGGCAGGCCTACGAGCTTCCGGACCTCAAGATTCTGGTGGCTGAGGCCTCCGGTCTGTCGAGCCCGCTCTACAAAGAAGACCGTGGCCTCGGCGCTGTGGGTGCGGCGAAGGCCAAGATGGCCAATAAGCTGATTGCGGAGCTTCTGAGAGACGTCGGCAAGGCCTACGGAGAGCAGGGGGGTGGCGCCCGAGTCGAGATCGTCTATCTGCCCATGCCCACCGCTTTGCGCACCGCCTTCGGGACGCACTGGCAGATGCCGAAGAAGATCAAAGTCTCCGACCCCGACCTCTGGTACCGATCCAGCAAGCCGATCGCGCTCGACACCACAGAGATACTCGACGTGATCGATCTGGTCTTTGCCGCCGATCAGAAGGAACGCTCGAGCCGTGCACTCTGCAAGCCCGCGCGGAACCAATGGCTCCAGGAAGAGGAGGCAGCGACCCTCTGGAGCTGGCTCGGCAAGGACTGGGAGGAGCCGCTTGCGCAGTTCGACGCGGTCGTGCCGCGGCCGACGAGCTGACAGTCGGCCTCTCCCCTCGCCTCCCATCCGGGGAGCGTTGCGTAGGATGCGCATCCGGGGCCGGTCCCGAGGATCTGAACCGGTATCCGGTCTAGACCATCTCTTCGAGCCACTTCGATTCGAGGAAGGTCTTCCTCTTGTAGAGGCTCATGAGCCTGGTCTTGGAGATTCTCTTGAGCTCGGCCTGCGCGACCTGATTGCCTCCACCCTCAAGCCACGCGCTCTCCCAGATCTCTGCGAGATAGAACGCCCCGAGCTCGAGTATGTCGAGCGTCGCCTCTCCGAGGTCTCTCCAGAGATCTTCGTTTCGCCGCAGGCCCTCGCCCGCCGCGTTGTAGGAATCGATGATCTCCTCCGGAGATAACAGATCGATGGCGTCGTACGCAAGATCGATCGTCGCTCGAGCCGCCGCCCGTCCGCCGCTGAAACTCGAGGCGATCTGCCAACCCTCGAGCCTCTCGTTGAGCTTCTGGACGATCTCCGAGCGATATCGCTCGACCATGCTGGTTTCGTACTGCGCGTGCACGCCGGCCTCGCTCTCGTTATGGCCGTGATGAAGACGCGAGGTATGGAGCGGCTGTGCGGCGTCGCCGATGTAGTGGGCGAGGATACCCGCCGCCGCCACGTACTCGGCGATCTTTCGGTCGCGAACGAAACCGACCATCTCCTCGTAGAACTGCTGGACGCGAAACGGCAGTGATCCCTGGTACTTCTGCTCGGTGCCGATGCTCTGGTAGAAGGCGAGCCAGGTCGCCGGGTCGAGGGTCGTGGGGTCGTCGAGGTACCTGCTCATGAGCGTTTCGCCCTGGAAGTCGCCCTGGCCCTCTTCGTCCATGTCGGCAAAGTGGCTGGGTTTTTCCTTGCCGCGATAGGTTTTCCACCACAGGTCGGGAACGTCGGCGAGCGCAATGAAGGCCGCTTGTTTGCTCTTGGGGAACTTCTTGGTCAAGCGGTCGTCGTCGGAAAGCCCGATCAGCTCCTTGTTCTCCTGGAGCAGCTTGTAGAGCTTGGGGTGGGCGACCAGGTCGCAGGCCTTGGCACCCACCTCGTAGTGCCCGAGCTTTCCCCAAGTTTCGGGGAGACCGGTCTCCCAGTCGGAGACCAGCCGCACGCCCAGCTCGCG
This sequence comes from bacterium, assembly GCA_024224155.1. NCBI lineage: Bacteria > bacterium. The sequence goes on along the minus strand of JAAENP010000364.1, from coordinate 102,055 downwards.
GCTGATGATCGTCAAATTGCTCGCCAGGGCAAACGACGTGCTCTCTTCCTCCGCCAGATCGAAGCTCGAGCTGCCCCATTGAACGGCGAAGGGCCGGTACTTGCCGTCGTCCTCGGGAGGATCGAAGAACCAGAGCGTGCCCGAGTCGCCCCTATGAGTTCCGAGCGAGCCGCCGGCCACCGCCGGACCGATCAGAAAGTCGGTAACGAAATCGATCCCGGCGCGCGAGCGGTAGCGATAGAAGAGGGCATAGATCCGGCCGGTCATCGACCCGGAGACCGCGCCGAAAGCCCTAGCGTTGCGGCCGACGAGGTCGAGCGAGAAGGAGTCCGGATCGAGATCCACCAACGGGCCGATTTCGCCCACTCCGTAGACCTGGGAGGTCCACTCGTTGAGGTTGTGAACGCGCACGAGCCCGGCGTCGAGCTGAAGCAGGGTCCGAAAGCCGGGCCATCCCGGGTAGGCCTTCGAGAACTTGATCAGGGCGGCCGAGGGCTCTCTCGACTCGCCGACCTCATAGGGCTCGCCGTGAATCACGGTGTAGGACGGCTGATTCTCGGGCCCGGCGACGTGCCGGCTGGTGAGGGCAAAAACGCTGTGTCCGTCGGTCACCAGGCAGCCCACCGAGCCCATCCGGGTCTGGCCCTGCACTTCGGAGAGGATCGGATAGCCGCCGCCCAGAAGCTGCGGCGCGAAATGTATATCGGCAATCGCCTCGCCCGGAACCGCCTCCGGCGTGGCGAGTACGACGCAGGTCGGAATCACCCGATCGTCGGGCAGGTAGAGCCTCGATGGAACGTACTGCTCGGGCTTGTCTTGGAGCTCGGCCGGTGTTTTCCACTTATTTACGAAGACCAGAACGCAGGGGTCGGACCAGGACGTAAGGTCCGAGTTTTGGAGCGTGCGGACCTCGTCTCTGGGTTTCTCGCGCCCGGTGGACGGCTCTTTGAAGTCCGGATCGTCGCGACGGATCAGGTAGCGCCCGATACCCGTGCCGACGATCGTGGGGAGATGGGTCGTGTGGCGGTGGTAGGCGTCTCTGGCCTCGAGCAGGTCAGCGATGGTGAGAGTAGAAAAGTCGTGCTTGGCAGTCATGGTAGTCGCTATATCCCGTCTGCGAAAGTGAGTTGACATGCGGCAGACGCCGCGGGCTGACTTGCTCTGTGTTCCGAGGCTCTACAGATCCCCTTCCTTGCGAAACAACTTGTAGTTAGGACCCAACTTGGCGCTCAGCTCCTCGGCCACATCGCCACGGAACTCGGGTTCCAGAGACTCTCCAAGCTCGTTTAAGCGGCCTCCTCGAGGCCCAGACCCCTCCGGTAGACGTTGATCCCGATATCGAGAAACTCTCGGTTGTTCTCCTTCCATGCCCGGAGGGCTTTCTGGGTGAGCTCGACGTCCAGGTCACTCACCGCCTTCCTGAGCTGAGGTTCGATGGTCTTGCCAAACTCCTGTTGGAGCTTGGCGACCCTGAGGTTCTCATCCGGGTGTCCGTCGAAGGCCTCCAGGAAGGCCTCCTGGGTCAACATGTTGATGAAGAAGCCGTCCCGCTCGATCGACTCCTTGAGCGAGTTGAGCTGCTCGAATCGGGCTTGGTTGTCGTCGCGCAGTTGCCACCGCGGGAGCTTCTTGAGATGCGGCTCGATGAGGTCGTGTCGAATGCGGCTCGCGAGGTTGATCATGGCAGCGAGCGCCACGAGCGGGGTGGGCCGGAGCCAGGAACCGTGCACCTGCTCCGAGAAGGTCAGCTCGAGTTTCAATCTGCCGTCCGCGTATTCTCGACAGAGCTCGATCTCCGGCCGATAGAGTTTCCCGTCCTTGCCGAGATAGCGTCCGGTGAGCTGCTTCGAGCGGTGCCGATGCTTTGGGTCTGGGTTCATTTTGGCCGCGATTTCGTTTCGAAGCTCTTCGATCCAGAGCAGGTTGTATCCCTTGGGGTCGCCTTCCAGCTTGGCCGCCTCTTCAATTTGCGACCATTTCCAGGTCTCCCCTCGAACGGGCTTCGGCTGGAGATCGAAGAGGTCTCCGAGGGAGCGCTCGTCCGATTCGACCTCGACGTCGGGGCTCAGGGAATCGAGGCTCTTGGGGCAGACGAGCTCAATCCATTTGTTGCCGTGGGAGACGCTCCTGATCTCGTTGGGGTCGGCGATCCCGTTGACCAGATCGCTGATCTTCTTTGCGATTGCTTGGAGGTCTTTGTCCTTTGCTTTGGGATTGAGCGGCTGGACGGTGCCACTGAAGTGTTTCTTCGTAAACAGGTCCTTGAGCAGCTTGAAGAGACTGTCGGGGTTGGCCTTGACGGCCTGGCGCTCGTTGAGCTGGGACGGGCACTTCCCCTCGTCGGGGAACAGACAGACCACCCTTTCCTGGCTTCCGTCTTCCAGGTCTTCGAACAGGCCCGCTTCATAGAGCGGCCAATCGAACTCTTTCTTGGCGGGCTTGGTCAAGACCAGCCACAGGACGTTGGCTTTGTCGAGCTCTTCCCGGATCTTCTGTCGCCACTTGTCGCCGAATTCGATGTCGGTGTCGTCGAAGAACTCCAGGCGTCCGGCCCCGATGGTCTCCAGATCTTCTTGAATCTCTTTGCCGAACACGTCGCGATCGCTCTGTTTGCGGCTGACGAAGATGCGGCAGTTTTCGGTGGGCTCTCTGCTGGGCATAGTGTTACTCCCGTGTGTAGGTGATGTGGGCGAGTGCGCGACGATCCAGGAGGCTACCTCCGAAGATCTCGTAGTGGCGCTTGTTGGTGAGGTTGGCGACGTCGAGCCCCCAACGCAGGTGGCTTCCGACGTTCAGGCCGAGATGAAGGTCGGCGACGATGTAGGACGGTACCGGTCCGCGAAAGAGGCCCGAGCTCCAATCGAAACCTTCGACCCAGCGCAGCCGAAGGGCGCTCGACCAGGGAGCTGGCGACCCGATCAGGCTCGCGGCCGCTTGCAGCTCGGGGGCGTTGGGCAGCAGGGGGTTCTCCGGTGGACTGTCGACGACGCGATACGCCGAGTGCGCCGCGGACAGGCTCAGCTGCCAGGCATCGGAGAAGAAATGGTGCAGCTCGATTTCGAGGCCTTTGGCCTCGGCTTTGCCGAAGTTGGTGAGCGACAGAATCGCCAGAATGGGCGATCCGTCGGCGTCGTTGGAGAGGAAGGTAAGAAGTCTCGGGGAGAGGCCCGCCTGGAGCGCGGAGAGCAGGGCGGATGCGGTGGCAGCCGGCAGGCCGCTCGGCGGGCGATAGGGACCATAGGTGGGGTTGAGTCGCCCGAGGCTGGTGCCCACCTGCGGCAGGATGCTGGTGGTGAAATCGGTCAGGTCGTTGCGGTAGAGACTCGCCGACAGGAACGTCTTGCCCACGCCGCCCCGGTAGCCGAGTTCCCAGGATTGGATCTCTTCGACCTCGAGGTCCGGGTTGCCGAGCGCGAGCTGCGGCACCCGATCGAATCCGAGCGTCCGGTCTCCCAGAAGGTCCGCCAGCGAAAGGTCGGTGAAGAGATCGAGCACCGGGCCGGCCGGAGTGCGGACGGCAAACTCGACCAGGGTCGGACTCTGGAAGGAGTTGTTGAAGGTCAGGCGGAGGTGATGGCGGAAGCCCGGGGCGTAGGCGAGGCCGAGCCGCATCGACAACTGGGCATCGTGGAGGCTGTTGTCATCCAGCCGGCCGGAGGCAACCAACGAGAGGTTGTTTCGGAGATCGGAGCGGACCTGGGCGAACGCGGAGCTCTGTTCGGCGGTGGCGACATCGGCGAAGATGCCGTGAACGCCGGAAGGGTCGGAGGAGTCGATCCGCTGTCGAAGGTGCGCCAGGCCGGCGACGACGAACCCGCGTCCTCCGAGGATCGTCCGGCTTCCCTGGAGCTCGATGCCCGTGTTGTAGCCCTCGGAGTACAGCGAGGCACCCGAGGACAGTCCGACCTGGTTGTCGCCATCTCGACCGCTGTAGAACGCCAGCAGATTCCAGTCGCCGGTGTTGTAATTGACGCGCATCCAGGGGCGCCGGACCCGGTCCGCCTGGGTGCGTCCGAGCGGCGCGGTCGTGGTGCCACCCTGAAAGCTCCCGGAGCCGCCTTCCAGGGTGAGCGCGGATTGCTCTCGAAAACGGTCGAAGCGAAGCGAAGCAAACGTGGTTTCGAGTTTGTCGAAAGGTGGAGCCACCAGCTCTTTCGGCAGGAGCTCGGGCTGGTACTCGACCGAGTCCACCCGGGACCGGGTCAGGTGGTCGCTCTCCTGGTGGCTTCCCGCCAGTCGCCAGTACCAGGAGGATCCGACCGGCCCGGCCGCGCGACCCTCGAGGCGCGTTGTGCCGAGCTCTCCCGCACTGAGCCGGAACTTGTAGCCCGGCGTGTCCTTTGCGCTCTTGGTGGTGATGTCGAGCACTCCCGAGATGGCGCCGGCGCCGTAAAGGGCCGAGCTCGGGCCGCGAACCAGCTCCACATTGTCGAACTCGTCGAGTGGCATGGACAGCGCGCCCCACTCCTGAACGCCGAGGAACTCGGGCACCGAGGTCTGACGCCCGTCGATCAGAGTCAAGACTCGCCGATTGATCGCGGAGTTGTAGCCTCGGGTGTTGAGATTGAAGTCATAGAGGCCGCTTTGGGCGATCTGGACGCTGGGCGTGAACGCCAAAAGGCGTGGCAGCTGTCCCGAAGAGCTCTGCGCAGCCAGCTCGCTGGGGAGCAGGGAGGTGACCGCCGCGGGCGCCTCTACCAGTCGCTCCCGGCGCCTCGACACCGAGTAGACGGTGAGGCTCTCCTGAAAGGCGCGCGGCCAGTCCAGAGTCAGCACGCACTCGTCCGGACTTTGCCAGGGAATCGTGACCTCTCGAGTCGCGGTACGACCGGCCTGTTGCAGCTCGAGGAGGTGCTTGCCGGGCGGCACACCTTCGAAGGCAAACCTGCCGGTGGTGTCGGTCAGAGTGGTCTGTCCGCCAAGAGCCACCCGCACTCCGGCCATGCGCTGTCCCTCGCGGTCGATCACGGTACCGGCCAAGCTGTGGCCGGAATCGCCGAGGCAGAACGGGGTGGACAGTAGCAGGGCCGTGACGAAAAACCCAATGAGCTTTTCTCGGGCGAGCTGGTTCCTTCCAGCCATCCTGCTCATGCTCAACCTCCTGTTCTCGCTTCATCCAGCCAGCGAGCTTCAGGCGACTAGGTGATTCCCAGCCCGTGACAAGCGGCTCCGGGTTCCCCAGGTGGCCCTTGTCAAGAACATAAGAAGATTACGAGTGAAATGGCGAACTCGACAACACCCTTTGGGGTGGGCCGCGAGGCACGGCACCGTCCGTCGGGACGTTGTGGGTTTGCGCTCGACTGCGGACTGCGCCGCGGTAGTGCAGCTGGCCGACGCACCGGAGGGATACCGACAGCTACGTGGAAGACGCTCTTGGCCAGGTCGACGGCGAAAGTGAGCTTCATGAGGGCTCCTCCTTTCTAAGTGGAAGGAGTCCATCCCATCACTTACCGGTCATGGGTGTCTCAGATCGAGTGTTGAGCTTCGCTAGTCCCAAGAAGGCGGAAGCCAGCACCTCGATTCGTTAGACGCCCTTTGGAACAGGACCTCGAGCTTCCGCAGCGACCTCGTTGATGGGTCGCGGGACTCTGTTTCCTATTCCCAAATCGATTTCTGATCCACGGCCAACATTGCTGCGCACTCTCTCTGCCTGAGCCCTAGAGCTCTGCGTGCAGCTTTGATCCGCCCGGCAGGTGAGTATTGATCAGTGGGATCAGCGCCAAGAAAGGCAATTATCGCGGGCCAGGCTCGTACTGTAGGTTGATGACGGCCAACTTCCCAATGTCGCACCGAAGCCTCTGGTAGGACAAAGCTCTCACGGCCTCTTCTTCGCACCCTCTGGGGCATCGCGCAGCGTACGCGAATCTACGCTATCGTTTCACCGAACCGTCTGAACCACCGCCGTGGTCAATGCTCGGACAAATCAATCAATTCATCCAGCAGTTCGGCCTCGGCGAGCGAGCGGAGGTGGCAGTCGCACTCGCCGTCATTTCGCTCCTTCTCGCTCTCCTCGCGACTGCGGCCTTCTTTGTCGCCAAGCGTCTGCTGCTCAAGGTCGCCGCGGCCGTGGTCCAAAGAACCAAGACGGATTGGGACGACCGCCTGCTCCGGCACCACGTCTTCTTCTGGCTCGCCCACCTCGCCCCGGGCATCGTTCTTTTCCTCCTCGCACCTAGCGCGCTTCGGGGCGCCGGGCAGCTGATCGCTGGAGTCCGCGGCGCCGCAATGATCTACATGGTCGTCGTTGTTCTCCTTGCCTTCGACTCGCTGCTCAATGCCGTACTCGAGATCTACAGCACCTTTCCCGTCTCCAAGCAGGTACCCCTCAAGAGCTTCGTCCAGGTGGCCAAGATCGTTCTCTACATCGCCGCGATCATCGTCATTCTGGCCACCCTCCTCGGCAAGTCGCCGGTCTTCCTGCTCAGCGGCATGGGTGTTCTCGCCTCGGTGCTCATGCTTGTCTTCAAGGACCCCATTCTCGGCTTTGTCGCCGGCATCCAGCTCTCGACGAACCGGATGTTGTCGAAAGGGGACTGGATCGCGATGCCCAGCCACGGGGCCGATGGCGACGTCATCGACATCGCTCTCACCACCGTCAAGGTCCAGAACTGGGACAAGACGATCACCACCATTCCCACTCACGCGCTGATCAGCGACTCGTTCAAGAACTGGCGCGGGATGTCGGAGTCCGGAGGCCGGCGGATCAAGCGATCGGTCTACATCGACATGAACACCATCAGACTCTGCACGCCCGAGATGATCGAGCGTCACTCCAAGATTCTCTACATTGCCGACTACATCGAGACCAAGCAGAGGGAACTCACGGCCTGGAACAAGGAGCGCGGCGTCGATGACACTAACATCGTCAACGGGCGTCGCATTACCAATGTCGGCACCTTTCGCGCCTATATCCTCGCCTATCTGAAGAACCACCCCAAGATCCATCAGGAGATGACCCTGCTTGTGAGGCAACTCGCTCCCACGTCCAGCGGCCTTCCCCTCGAGGTTTATTGTTTCAGCGCTGACCAGGACTGGGAGGCCTACGAGTCCATCCAAGCCGATGTCTTTGACCACCTCCTGGCGGTGTTACCGGAGTTCGACCTGCGCATCTTCCAGAACCCCAGCGGCAGCGATTTTCGACGGCTGGGTGCCTAGTTTCCCGTACCAGCCGAACCTCGTCATTGTCAGCGGCTTACGGTCCTGAGTCTGGATGACTCCTGCCCGACATCGGGCCGCGCAGCAGAGCCCTCACCTTGTGCTGACAGCCGCGGCCGCTGCCATGCTTTCTCGCGCGGTGGCGGGAAAAGGCAAAACGGCTTGATCCCGTGAACCCGCTTTTGTCTCTGGCGTTGGCACGGGCGACGTCCCAGAAGCGCGGCTCCTAGGACCAAAGGCTCGCCCGTTTGAGCTTGTCCGGCTGGCGCCGCGCGTCGCCTGTTAAGTTCGGGATCTCATGAACAACTGGCCGGTCTTCATTTGTTATCGTCAGGCTGACGGCATGACGGCCGCTGCTCGGATCTACGAGCTTCTGCAAGATCGGGCTGTCCCCCTGCCCAAGGAGGCCGACCCGCAAGACGCGCCTCCGAAACTGGACGTCTATTTTGATCAAGCGGCCCCCGGGGTAGAGGACTGGACGGCCGTTCACGAGCCCTATCTCAAGCGCGCGCGCGCGATCATCGTTATCTGTACGCCAGGGGCGAAGCTCAACGAAGGCCGAGAGGACTGGGTGCATCGTGAACTCGACTGGTGGCTCGAGCATCGGCAGATGGCGCCGATCCTCGTCGACCCCCTGGACGAGGAAGCACGTTATGTCCCAGACTCCATCGCCAACAAATGGCCCAACGCCCAGCGGATCCAGCTCATCGAAAAGGAATGGGACGGTCTGTCGGACGAGGAGCGCCGCTCACTCGACGAGCGGGTGCGGGCCCGGTTCCTCGGCGCGATCATCCCGAGTGGGGACAGTTTCTATCGACAGGAGCTGGAACAGGAGAAGCAGCGGGCTGCTCGCCTCCGGCGGACAGGCAGGTTTGCGATTGGCTTGGCTGTGGCCTTCTTGGCCGTGCTTGCATTGGCTGCTTGGATCTTCACCTTGAAAGAGGCCGCCGACGAAGCTGCGTTGGCGGCCGACGAAGCCACCGTCGAGGCAAACGTCGCTCGCGGGGAAGCGGAAGCCGCGTATCAATTGGTGCAGACCCGGGTAATCGAGGGCCAGGCGGCGAGGGCTCGGACAGAAGCCCGGCTGTTGGAGATCCTGCAGGAGTTCGACAAGTACCGAGCGTACCTGCCGATCTTTGAACAGTGGGAAACCGAGTTTCGAAAACGGGCCGGCTCGTTGGCTGCAAGCGTCAGCGATGAGCTACCGAAATGCGATGAGGTGGGCGGATTCACTGTCTATGAGGGGCAGTTGGTAGAAGTTGATCTGGACGAACCCGAGCCGGAAGCCCTGTTCGCTTATCTCGCGGTCGTCCCCGGCTCGAGCCCTCGGCTCGGAGACTGGGCCCCGGCGGTCCTGGATGTCTTTTTTGCGGCACGAAAGGATGTCAAAACTGGCCGAGACCTTAGTCGGATAGGCGTGAAGAACCTGATCGAATCGGTGGCGCCTGACGATCAGTGGGGCCTTTTGATGGGCCTCGGGATTCCGCACGTGCTGACAAAGAGCGGCCGGAACTATCGCCTCAGCAGGACAAACCTCTCGATGAACGACGAAGGCGACATGGTCATGACGTTCGAGATCTGCCGCGAGGCGGGGCTAGCGAGGAATTGAAGCCCCGTTCTGGGCGCTGACGGTATCGAGAAGAGCATCACGCTAACCTGAGACGCAGTGCTTTATCGGTTAGCTGACTTGGATGGGTGCGCTTACCGCCGGAGGAACCGTCTCTCGGTGCGACGAAGCAAGCACGGCTACACCGTGAACCAGCGTAGCGTAAGTTGCTAGCGTTGGCCCCCTACGGTCCGAGAAGACATCGTAGGAAAGCCACGTCCTGATCTCATGGCTGGACGGAAGATCGAGAGCCGCGCCTGTGCTCCGGCGTGGAGATGGATCTCGAACCGCCTGGTCTTCGAGAAAGAGACCAGGGAGGCTCTCGAGACCGGGGAGCCTTCACCGCGCGCCAGCCCGATCTCGCTCAGAGAATTTTCTGTGGATCTGCCTTCATCTTCTCGCGGACCGACTGGATCCAGAGACCCTCGTTGGCGTCATAGGTGCCCTCTTTCCTGTTGAGCCTGAGCATCTCCTTGCCGCCGGCGTGGTGGAGTCCTATGAGCTTCCACTGCGAGTTGAAGATCGGGCTGCCGGAGCTACCGCCCTCGGTAGGAGCTCGGTAATGCAGTCGCGGAGCCTCGTGATCGAGCAGCACGTTGTCCTGAATCGAGAAGGAGAGCGATCCACCCTTGGGGTGGCCGATGACATAGACGCGCTGGTCACCGTCGGCAAGCGGCAGCCTCGGAGCTACCGGGTAGGCCTCGAGCCCGTCGGGCACTTTCTCCAGGCGCAAAAGGCTGGCGTCGAGTTCACCGGGAGGTGAGCTCCAGACCAGCTCCGTGACCGCGTACTCGTCGTCGGCTCGGTCCTCTTCCTTGAGCAGCTGGAAGGTGACGATGGCGGCATCGGGGCGCAGGGCGTCCATGTTGAGAGGGTCTTCGCTTACGACATGCGAGTTCGTGAGCAACATCAACTCGTCGCCGAGACTGTCGTGAAGGTCGCCGCCGCGAACAATGAAGCCGGTGCCGAATCCCTGCCCGGGCTGATGCTCGATACGGCTGACCGCGCGCGCCCGCTCGATTGCCCGCAGCATGAACTTATAGCTCACATAGCGGACCTTGCCGAGGATCTTCTCGAGGTTCGCGTCGGGCTGCCCCTCGAGTTTGCCGGCCTTGAGCTGATCTGGCTTGACCTCGAAGCCGCCGCCCTCGCGGGCCAAGAGCTCGGCACGGAGCACCGGCAAGAGGCTCGCTCCGGGTTCGCTCTCCACGTCGAGCCGCCAGACCTCCACGAGTTGGCGTAGCGTGCTCGCCAGTTCGAAGGCGTCGGCGTTCGGCTCGCGGACGTAGCGATTGAGCCACACGCGGGCCTCGTCTTCGGGGCGGCTCGCACTCAGCGCGACGCAGGCTTCCAGTGCGGTGCCGGAGTCCCACATCGAGGCCTTGCGTTCATCCCACTTGGTTTCGATTCCCTCGAGGATCTTCTCGGCAATCTCGTTCGACGCCTTCTCGGGGTCATCAAAACCCGCGATCGGAACCCCGTCTGTGGCCGCTCGGCGCAGCAGAGCGACGGAGTTGATGCCGTGCCAGGTGTGCTCGGACTTGTCGATCTCGTAGACGGAGTGGTAGGCGTCGATGGCCTTCTTCAGGGCGTCGCGGGCCTCCGGGCTCTTGGGGTTGTCGGTGTCGATATAGATCTGTTTGTAGGCGCGGCCCAGGAGGCCCCTCGCCTCCGAGTGCTCGAAGGCCATGTCGGGCTGTTTGGCGGTTTCCTGGGCCAGGTTCTCAAGGAAGGGCAGCGCGGCGCTCAGACCGCCCTGATCGAGCAAGGCCTGGGCGTACTGGCGCCGGACTCTCGGCGTCCGCAGGCCGGTCTGCTGGAACGCGTCAGCCACCCGCTGGAGGAGGTCGAAGTAGCGCTTGCGTTGGAGATGGCCGAGGATCTTCTTCGCGGCGCCCGCGTCATACGGCTCGACAGTGGCTCGCAGGTGCTCGATCAGGCGACGGCATTCGTTTTCCGTCTCCAGCCGATCGAACTTCTCGACCGCCGCTGCGAACTCCTTTTCGAACTTCTTGTCGTTCCAGGTCATGGGCGGGGCCATCAGAGTCCGAGTTGGGCCGTCAGTGCGTCGCGCAGCTTCTGGCCGCCTAGGTACTTCGAGATGTTGTGGCGCCACTTGCCGTAGTTCTGCTCTTTGATGTCCTCGACGATCGCGTCGGCGTTTCGCCGATAGTCGTTGGCGAGCTTGGGATCGAGTCCGGCGACCGGGTCGAGCTTGTCGTAGACGTTGACCCAGCTCGCGGCCATGACTTTGGCCGGGAATCCATTGTCGCGACTCCATTCGGGCCGAAGCTTGTCCTGAATCTCGTCGAGACCGAGCGGAGAGCCTACGGTCATCAGCGCGTCGACCTGCGGGCAATCGGCGACCCTCTTGAGACAGTCGTACGCGATGACAGTGCCCATACTGTGACTCAACACAACATGCGGACCGCCGCTTTGGGCGCCTTCCGACGCCGCCTGGACGAAGCGCCGGCGAATCTCATCCTGAACCCGGAAGGTCTCGCCCGATCTTGGCGTGCTTTCGCTGTTGAAGAGATAGTGATGGACGTCCTTGAGCAAGGCTTTCATGATCCGGCGCTTGAGCCACCAGGGGAGCGGGATGCGTTCGAAGTCGACCGACTCCATTTGGCTTTCAGGTGGCGCGAAGTCTTCGTCGCCTTCCGGTGGCTCGGCGTCGAAGTTGAGTTTCTTGGCCAGGCTGTCCGCCCAACTCTTCTCATCGGCCTCGAGTTCCTCCTGCCAGCCCATGTCGATGTCGTCGTCGGTCTTGGCGATGACGCTGTCGTTGCTCTCGTGCTCGGCCATGTCGGGCTGAGGCTCGGCATACATGACGTCGGCCCAATAGACCATGCTCGAGGTGACGCCTTCAGCACCGAGATCGAGGCCGTCGTCGCGAGCGAGCGAGGTTCGCCAGATGCTCAAGAGCGCATCGGCCTCGGGCTTGTTGGCTATGCCGTGGATGAAAGTGACGTGAGGCATTGAGGCAACTCCTTTCTGTGGCACCCCTGAGCGGGTGCATACTCGTTTCCGATCTTAATTAAGTGTGGATCACAATTGTCAGCTCGGGCAAAGAGCTCGTTCGAACTCGCGGAAGGGTGTCGTGCACCGAATATCTCCTTACCAATGCGATTGCGTTATTTGAATTGTACCTCCGTTTCCGCTCCTTGGGTCAAGGCAGCGCAGCGGGTCCGTCGTCGAAAGAAGCTTCAGGCCGTGGGGCGGCGGTCACGCGGTCATCCACGGGCAGGGCGAGGTAGCCTCTTGCGCTTGTGCCGGGCGACCCACGGCGGGAGCGGATCCAGCCGGAACGCTCGTTCGCAGGTATGAGGCTCTCTCAGGTCCCGAAGGCTATGCCGGGTCAAGCCAAGGCATTGGAGGACCCAAACCACCGTCCGCTGGAGAATCGAGCCTCCCGGCGCATAGTAGAAGGCGGCATGCACCAGCGCGAACGTCGCCTTTCCCGGTAGCGTCGCAACCAGGGAGTAGCGCTGTCTCACCTTGGGCATGACGAAGGTTCTGCCGGGCGCCACGGCCAATCCCCTGGGCTTGTTGTCGGACTTCGCGCCTCGCCCCTTGGACTTTTCCTTGTCGGCCGCTTTCCTCTCCGCCGTTTCGAGCTTCGGCTTCTCTAGCCGAATTCCCAGCCTCTTTAGCCTCTCCTTTTCCTCCGCGCGCGGCTTCTTCCGATTCGCGTCCCAGGCGGCTGGATCCATCAAGTTTTCCAGTTTCTCAGGGAAACTCAGTCTCCCGCAAACCGCACCGTGCTCGAGGTTTTGATAAACGCTGAGAGGCTCGCCCTTCTCGATGTAGAGCAGATCGATCCAGAGGTTCTCAACAACCAGGGGACTCGAGCCCAGGTTCTCCACATCGGCGACGACCTCGAGAACCCGGTCCCCTTTCTGAGTGCCGACCTGCCGCAGATCGATGTCGAACTGCGCTGCCGGAAGAACGCTCTTCTCGGCCACGAATCTCGCATAGGCTCAGGCGCCGCCCACGACCGCGATCAGAAGGGTCGCCAGCTGGACCAAGGTTGCGAGTCCGTTACCTGGCAGCTCCGCGCTCCGACCAGCGTCCAAATCGGAACTCAGCCGTGCCGAGGCGACGAAGTGCTCCAGCGCCGTCAGGAGCACGAGCAAGAGCAGCAGCAGCCCGAGGATGACGAGAATCGGACAAGCCGCAGACCCCTGCCAGGCCGAAGCCTCCCCACTCGGCTCTTGCCGATCCCCTGCAGACCCTGAACCCGGCGGAGCTTTCCTGGCCAAGCTACCTTTCGGCCTCTGGAGAGGCTGAGAGTGGCGCCGAAACAGCCACGCCCACCTCTCTTCTGCGCCCGCCTCGGGCGCTCTCTCTCTTCGTATAGCAGCAGGAGTCAGCCATTCACCCACCCGGCGGGGTGGGTGAATGTTGGCGTCACGGTCCCGGTCACTCCACGACCCACGACTCCGCAGCGCAAGAGCATGGAATTCCTACCGCGAGGGTCCTCCCTACCCGGCTACGATGAGCGGTCGAGGCTACGGCCCGGGGTTCTGGAGGAGAACTTCGGTCTGCTCGGTAGTGCTGAGAAGAGACGGGCGGAGCTGCTGTATCTGCGCTCGGGCCGGAACAAGGGCTCAAAGCCGTACTGGAAAGAGATGATGGCAGCGCTACGCAAAGCTCACCAGTGGTACGCCAAGGGCTATCGACACAACATGTCGCAACACTGGCACGGTGTTCAGCAGCTGTCGCTGGAGGCCGTGCTCAAGGGGCGGATCAAGCGGCCGGGGCAGTGGGAGGCCGCCCTCCAGGCGGCCGAGTTCGACTGTGAGTCGAAAGCGGAATTTTGGGCGTTTGGATCACTCGCCGAGCTGTGGCTGCTCGCCCCCTTCGCGGGTCGCTCAGAGGCTGACGAAAAAGCCGCTCACGCGCTCGAGGAGTTCGTCGATCGAGTCAAGTCCCGACAGAAATCTCCGGAGGACCTGGACAGTCTCTTTCCCGTCGAATCGACCAGACGCCAACTCGCTCGGTATGTGGAATGGTGGACCGTAGAGAAAGGCTTTTTCTCGAAATCCAGTGACCTGGCGGAGCGAGCGAGTGCATTGCTCCCGATACTGGAGGTTTAGAGCGGGTTCCCTCGCGGGGGGCGGCCTCCTTCACCCTCACGGCCTCGCTTTTCAGAGCATCGGCGGGTCGGGCGGCCTCTCAAGAATGCCTGGTAGTTGACGCCGTCGGACAAGTGGCGGTATCATTTAGGCCACATGGCGAATACCGCAGCAAAGATCTCGACCGTGACCCCCGATGTCGTGCGAATCCTAGGTGGCCGGGCTGTTCTCGAGAGAAGGCCGCGTTCCAGCGCGGAACTGCGCGCTCGCATTCTGGACGGACTACCCTACGCAGCTCTCGAGTCGGTCATGGTGATATTCCACTTGGAACGAAGCGAGGTCTGTGAGGCGCTGGATCTGTCACCGCGCACGTTCAGTCGCCGCAGAGTCGAACAACGGCTGCAGCCCGACGAGTCGGATCGCCTCTACCGGATGGCCCGGATCGCGGCCCGAGCAACCGAGGTGTTCGGAGACACCGAGAGGGCAGCGAGCTGGCTCCATCGCTCGAACCGGGCACTTGGAGGCCACCCCCCGCTACGTCTGGTCCGCACCGACCTGGGCTCGCGCCAGGTCGAGCAGGTTCTGGGCCGAATCGAGCACGGCATCGTCAGCTGATGGCGGTCGCAGCCGCGACCGGCCCGTCTCCATCATTACCCCCGCTCATCATCTTGAGGCTCGCCAAGGCTGGCTACGCCTCGTTCGCTGGCGAGGGAGCGCGGCTCTATGGAGGCCGCTGGAACCACCCGGGAGTTCGCGTGGTGTACGCCTCCGAGAGTCTCTCGCTCGCCGCTCTTGAGTACTTCGTCAATCTCGATACGGATCTCGCTCCGGACGGCCTCGTGTCGGTGCGAGTCGAGATTCCGGGAGGGATTGAGCAAGAGGTCGTCGAGGCGGGGGACCTGCCCCGGAACTGGCGGACATGTCCGGCCCCGGAAGCGCTGCAGGACCTCGGAACCGAGTGGATTCAGCGAGGCGAGACGGGCGTGCTTTCGGTGCCTTCGGCGGTCGTGCCGGAAGAGAGGAACTACCTTCTGAACCCCGCACACGGGGAGCTTTCGAGGATCCTTATCGGGCGCCCTCGCCCGTTTCACTTCGATCCACGCATGTGGAAGTAGAGCGACTTCGAGCGCCCCAGAGGGGGACGCGGCACCACAACGAAGCACAGAGGAGATCCTCTGAAGACGGCCACCGACCCAGAGAAAAGGCTAACGCCTAGCTCAACCGCTTGATCGTCTCGTCGAAGTCCACCAGCTCGCCGGCCTTCGTGCGCTGGACGTCCTTTTCATAGAGCAGGGTGTAAAGCAGCCTGTCCCCAGAGGTCCGGGCGTCCTTGGCGAAGACCGTCAAGGCGTCGAGCAGCACGTTGTAGGCTCCGCGCGTCTTGCTGCCGCTCAGATCGCCGTAGCTGCGCGCCGCGCGGCCGGTCAGATCCACCACCTCGTTCCTGTAGTCGATGTACTTCTGCCCGGCCACGACTTGGCAACCGGCCGACCAGTTGACGGTGCCGGCGCCGCTCCAGTGGATGTTGATCGAGTTGTTGGCGCTCACCGACTCGAAGCTTTTCTCGCTGAGCAGATTGTCCTTGGCGCGCACGATCAGGGGACCACTGCCGCAGGGCTTGAAGGCGCGGTAAACGCGGGTGCTGCTCGGATTGCTGAGTGAGGCCAACTTGTGCCAGGCGAAGTAGAACTCGTGCTGTCCGCGCAGGATGAAGGGCTGGTCGGGCCGTCCGGCCACCCGGGGGTTCGGGTTCGTCGAGCCGCGAAAGACCAGCCGCTTTCCGTTCGCCAGCAGGATGAAGAGGTCCTCGTTCATCCGCCGCGGACGGCCGCCGTCATCGGCGATGAACACCTTGTTCTCGTTGCGGCGGATGCCCACTAGGTGAAGGTCGCTGTTGTCAAAGGTCCAGTCGGCTACAGCGCGGCTGGCGCTGCCGGCGGCATCCTTGTTGAGCAGCGAGATGCCTTGGAGCCGCGAGGCCGAGAAATGCTGCTTGAGCTGACGCAGCCCGGCCATCGCCTGCGTGTACTCTGGGCTGGGCTTGCCCCAGGGTGCCTTCTTGCCCGCCTTGGCCCAGGAGTCGATGATCGCCTGGGTCTTGGGGCCCGACATACCATCGACACCGCCCAGGTCGATCCCCCCGGCCACGGTCACGAACTCCTGAAACAGCCGCACCGAGGACTGGGTGCGGTAGCCGAAGATGCCGTCAACCGCGCCGAACGGGTAGAAGCCCATGGCGCGGAGCTTCTCCTGCAGCCGGCGCACCGGCGTTCCCGCCTGCTCGGAAAAGCCGTACCACTTGCCGTCCCTCTCGCCACGGAAACCGCGGCTGGTGAGGTTCCACATGTGGTAGCCGCTCAGGAAGCCCTTTCTGTCGGCTATGGATCCGCTGTCGCAGCAGCCGATTCTAAGTACCGCCATCGAGACACCTCCAATTTGTCGCCGCTCGGGCGCCTCCGAACTTTCCCGGCCAGTATGTTTTCTCTGGTCTCAAGCTAGCACGAGCGCGGCCCTGCCCGCCAGCGTCGACGCAGCCCGCCGCGAAGTCTGCGGGCAAGCTGGAGGGCGCCTTGCCTTCCTTTGGCAGATCAAGGCTGTTTCGGAGTT
The DNA here is from genome assembly GCA_024224155.1 of bacterium. NCBI lineage: Bacteria > bacterium. Next base: position 85,609 of record JAAENP010000364.1, on the reverse strand, counting down.
CGGGGGAGTCTCACATTCGCCACACCGCGCGATGCCATCGCTTCTCGGTAGGCGGGTTTGAGTACCTTCGTATCGAAGATCTCGAGCAGATGGTTGAGATCACGATAGCGCAGGATGCCGTGGACCCAGGGATAGCGCTGGAAGTGCTCGAACATGGCGTAGGGTCGATCGTCGGATTCGACCAGGAGCGGCATCACCGGTACCGAGGGCAGATAGGGCACGATGAAGCTCAGCTCTTGGGGGATGCTCTTGGCGCCGGAGAGGTCCGCTACGACAAAGCAAGCCATGTGCGCGAGGCTGGCGACGGTCTCGGTCAGGTCACGACCCTTTGGCTTTTCGAAGTTGAACAGGACAGGGACGAAATTGCGGCGCAGCAAGTGATCCTTGATTCCGTCAAGAACCCGCTTGCGGCGAGGAGCGAATCGACCCAACAGCAGAACCACACGTTGGCTGGCCGTTTCGATGACGTCTGCGATCTTGGGGTTGTCACGAAGAAGAAAGAGCAACTGAGCCGTATCGAGGTCGTCGACGGTGGTGATGAGCGACTTGGAGTCGGCTTGAATGAGCATCTCGCTCTGGTCGGCTGGTTCACCCTTGAGTCCCCAGGCGCTGATGCCGTAGACCTGGGCCTTGCGAAGGGTCGCGCCCTCGACCGTAGCCTCGACCATGGAGGTGAAGCGAAGTACGGTTTCGTCGAGATTGGCGCCGGTAAGGTCGGCGCGCCTGAGACTGGCGCAGCGGAGATCGGCCCGCGTCAACTGCGCCCCGGCGAGTTTCGCTCGGCTCAAGACAGCGAAACCGGCCCAGGCATCGCGAAGATCCGCGCCTTCGAGATCGGCCTCGCGTAGATGCGTGCCGCGTAGCTTGGCGCGGCGCATGTCGGCGTTCGAGAGGTCGAAGCGATAGAGGTTTGAGTACTCGAGCCGCGCACCGCGCAAATCGGTACGAGCTCCAGACCGCGCGCGCCACGCGTTCCATTCCTTGCGGCCGGCTCTGAGTCGCTTCAAGTGCTCGGCATTGGACATGGACTAACCTCCTGCGAATGGATCTTTGAGTCGAGTGCCTCTGGGCACCTTTCAACTCTCCAAAATTCAAACAGTTCGACTCTCACGCAGTCATGAGCTTGCGCTAGGAATCAGCATCGCCTGGTGGCCCCTCGTGGACACGCGGCTTCAGAACGGTGGTTGCGTCGAGGGTGGGTAGCAACGGGGTCGGGCCGTAGCGCGTGTCAACTCGGTCGAAAGAGCCGATCGAGCCGTTCCACGACGTCTTTCCGGTTGAGAAGTTCGGCGACCCTTGTCGCTTGGGTGTGCATCGAAGACATCTCGCGCGGGGTGGGGCTTTGCGCGAGCGCCTGCCGATACCGCACTAACGCCGCTTCGTCCTCGCCCTGCAGCAGATGAGCTTCGCCCTGCGTCGCCAACGACCACTTGTCCTGTGGAGCAGAGGTCGCGTGGTAGAGCGCCAATGAAGCGTAGCTCTGCGCCGCTGACTCGTCACGACGGTACTCGAGCTCCATGTATGCGACGTTGATGGCATGGTAGAAGGCCTGAGAGACGTCGCGATCGACCGACAATCGGTAGGCCTCCCGATACAGCTCGAGCGCCTTGTCTCCGTCGGACTTCCTACCCCCCGCCTTCCATAGCCGCTTGTGGCGACCGGCGAGCACTCCCATTGCGTCGGTGCTACCCGCGTTTTGCAGCAGCTCGATCGCGTCGTCTCTCCGGCCGAGCTCGTCATACGCGAGTGCCAGGTACACCAGGTGCTTGTCATCCAGTTCGTCTTTGTGGCCTTCGAGTTCATCGACGGCCTTCCGGAAGTCGCGCATCTCTACGGCGACCCGCGCGGAATTCCAAGGGCCGGCGGCGGCCGCGTCGTCCACAAGGTGATTGACGACCACCTGAACACAGAGGCTTCCGGCGTCGGTCGGCTTGACGATGCTCAAGTGATCACCGAATACGATCGCGCGCTGGCTTTCGGGGAACGCCTCGAGTGCGGAGTTGGCGGGAACGAATTCGTCCTCGGAGCCGGCTACCGCGAGGAAGCGAAACGGCGGGTCGTTGCCAAAAGTGTTCAGCCAGCGTTTCCTGAGATCGGTGATGAATGGACTATCCACCGACATATCGCGGATTTGTCTCATCCACCGGCGGAAGAACGACGCCTTCCTCAGGCCACCGCTCGGGGTACCAAACAAGACCACATGCCCGACGCGTTCCGCGAGGTCGTGATCGTCGACCAAAGCCCGCTGCACGCTCAATCCACCCATGCTGTGGGCGACGAACGCGATGCTCTCGTACTCCTCGAGGCCGCCCATTGAACTAACCGTGCGCAACAGCCCCGCCAGCTTGTCGAGGGGAGCGGCCGCCTTCCAAACTCCTGTGATGTCGAACGACAACCCGGTGCTGTAGCCCATGCTGAGTAGGTCCCATGCCTGGAGCTTCGGTTCATCCAGGAGGATGTCCGGGAAGCGACCCCAGGTCCTCTGAATGTCGCCGCCGAATCCGTGGATGAAACAAATCGCTGCTTTGGCGCCACTCTGACGATGTGCGAGGACGTTGGGCGCCTCGGCACCGTCAGGGCTGCTTGAAAATGGGAGTTTCATATTGTGCTTCTCGAACGCGCTATTCCTCGAGAACCTCCTTGATTTTCTTGTAGATAGCGAGCATCTCCACGTCCAGCTCAGCCGGCGGCAGGGAACTTAGCGGCCTGCTCGGGTCGTTGGCGGCCTGGAGCGGCTCGATCTCCTTGGAGTCCTCATACGTGCTGGGACTGACTGCGATCCAGAAGATTTTGAGAGGGTCCTTCTGCTTCTTCGATGCCTTGACCAACACCGGCAGTTCGTTTTGAGCGATGAAATCCGAGTTCAGGAAATCCTGGGTCACCAGGAGCACGGCCAACTTTGCCTCGGCCAGGTGCTTCTTGATCTCCTCCCTCCAGTCTGAACCGGGAGGGATCTCCGTGTCATCCCAGACATCGATGAGTCCCTTCTTCTCGAGCGGCGCCAGCCACTTCTTGATCTCATCTCGCCATTCGTCGTCGAGGTGCTTGTAACTGATAAAGAGCTTCTTGTGGGCCATAGGCAGTCCTTCTCAGGCTAGTCCTCGAGCAGTTTCTTGAGCTTCTTGTAGATCTTCAGAAGCTCAGCGTTGAGTTGGTTCTCGGGAACGTTCTCCAGGTATGGGTGTGGCTGCTCCTTTATCTCCCGGAGTGACGTGTGACTTTCGAGGAAGGGATGGTCCTCCCACGTACTCGCTCTGGTCGGGATCCACTGAATGTCCAGACCTTCTTCCATGTTCTTCTGGACCAGACTGTCCAAATCCAACCCCGGCGGTACGCCGTCGCCGTTGAGATAGGACTGGCTGACCATGAGGAGAGCCATATCGGCCGCGTCCATCCGCCCCTGAATCTCGGCGGCTAGGTTCGCACCATCCTCACGGTGGGTCACGTCCCAAACATCGTTGCGACCCTTCTTTTCGAGCGGCTGCGTGAGGAACTTGTCGACCTTGTCGAACCACTCATTGTCTTCCGCCTGGATCGAGCGTGCGACAACTACGCCCTTCTTGCCCTTGAGGATCACGGAGCTGGCGAAGTGGACGAATACGAGCTGACTAGCTTGCCCGTCGATTCGGTACGTCAGCTGGAGATGGGGATCTGACTGCTGGTAGATGTACATCTCGCCGGCCGGGTCGATCGGCCCGCTGGTGGCCGGTGGTTGGATCGGGTTCTGGGCCAGGCTGGCCATCACGCTGACAATTTCGACTTTGAGTTCCGTCGAGAACCTTTGGTAGGCCTGCAGGGTCGTTCCGCCGAAGACCGTCTCGTAACCGCTGTCCTGGAGTACTGGTTCACCCATGTCGAAACTCAGCCGTCAGAGGGGGTCGTGTCGACGACGTCACGTACTTTCACGAATCGGTCGTCGTCGTTGATTTCGTAATGAACCTCGATCCCCGCTTCGAGATCAGCTAGCTTCCAGAGCTCACCGTCCTGCTCGGCGTCTTCCGGTCGCGGTTCTTTGGCCAGTTGCTGGATCAGCGTCTCCGAGTCGATGACGGCCTCGGAGGGAAGTTGCGTCGCAGCCAGCAAGCTCTTAGACGAACGGATCACGCCGTACGAATCGGAAGGTCGTGCCGTAAAGCTCTCCTGGATCGCCTCCGAGCGCTGTCGTCGAATCCTTCCTCGCTCGATCTGCTCGAGCTGTCGCCTCAAGCCCGGCGACCACTCGATCGCGTCGTGGCTCGCTTCCTGGGCCGCCGCTTTGCGTTGCTTGAGCAGGTTTCCGAAGAGATTCAGGTCTGTGAGTCGGGCGTTTCGCTTGTGCGCCCGCCGAAGCATGTAGAAGGCAACGAGGAGCATTCCAGGAGCCGTTCCGAGGAAGACTTTGAAAACGGTCCCGAACTTGTCCTCGGCAGTGCCCGGAATGAGCAGGCCTCCGACGACGGCTGCGGCCCCGACGAGGATCCAGATGGCTCCCAGGAGGAAACCGATCGAACTCCATACACTCCCCAGGGCGATGCCGGTTGGGGCCGTTCTCCATGAAGAGTCGACCACGCCCTTCAACCCGAAACGCCGGAGCAGCCGGAGTCGATCACGGTAGCGGCGCATGACCAGGAGGTTGACCAGCAGAAGCAATAAGGCCGCCAGCGTGAAGCCCGCAAACGCGACGGCCGCCCACGCTCCGATTTCCTCTCCGATTTCGGTACCGCCACCCAGCCACATCGCCCCCAGGAGAACGACGAGGGCCAGCACGAATCCGAAGGTCGACACCGCCTGCAGGCCGTAGAGGAGTCTCTGCCAGCGGGTCTGCCTCAGTTCGCTCTGCTCTTGGCGAAGAAGGTCGAGGACATAGTCCACCTTCTCGACTTCGAGCTCCGGCCCTCTGTCAGAAGCAGTCACACCATTACCCTGAAGATTAACGATAATATGAAGACTAACAAATCTTGTTTAGCAACACCAGGGTGCTGGGGACACGGATCGGCCGGCCAAGCGCGCATACGAAGTCGACCGGTCACCGTGGCCGTTCTGCGGCCCGCTGCATGCTAAAGCAGGTCCCTGGGCCAGAAGCCTTGCCGCGAGCCGTGGGCGCCGGCCCACGGCTCTGGTTCAGACTGCTCGCTTCGCCAGAAACTCACTCTGCCTCGCGTCTTCCCTGGCATGAGGCACCGACATATTCACGATTCCACATTTCGTCGACAAACCCCCGGCCGATGGTCTATCCTCGGCTCGGTTGAATTGGTTTGAGCTTTTCTGAGAGGTCACGCGTTGCGTGATCGCCGACGAGGGGAGGTGGATTGAGATCGGGTCTCGGCAGGTTTGCGCTTCCGGCGATAGCGCTGGCGCTCTGCGCCCAGGCGCTTGCCATCCGGCCGGCAGCCGGCGCTGAGCTCGGCTCGGCGCAGCTACTGATCGCTGGCTCCCGGCTGACCGTCTCGCCCGAGAGCCAGACCGTTCCCTTCGACACTCCCACCATCGTCGAGACGACGCTCGAGGGGTTCGACGCGGCGCTCGGCACACTGCCGGCCGATCTGCTGGTCCTGGCCGATTTCACGGGGCCGGAGATCAACGGCGTCCTGACGCTGCAGACGGTCCCCAACGAGCCGTTCCGGATCCCGCGGCTGTCGCTCAAGGGCGAGTACGTCCTCGACAACATCCGCTTGGTCCAGGGCGAGGAGCTGATCGCCTACGCCGAGCCGCGATCCGCGGCCGTACTGGTAACCCAGATCCTGATCTCCAGGGTGACTTCGCGCGCGCTCACCCTCGACGAGATCCGCAACTACGGCATCGTCATCGACGAGGACAACTTCCAGGCGTTCAACTTCACCTTCGGGTTCGCCATCGAGGGAGAGATCGTCGACTACAACGTACCGGTGGTCTTCGCCCCGGTCGGCGAAGGCGAGTTCGAGTTCGTGGATATCCTGGTCCCGGCCAAACCCGACCGCTTCTCGCCGCCGCAGCTCAAGCCATTCGTCCTGGACCGCGTGAACCAGCCGTCGTCGCCTCCGGTCGGTGGCGGCTGCCGCGACGACTTCGGCGGCTGCCGGGTGTCGGAGCCGCCGCCGATCCCGGGCGCGATCATCTTTCCCACCGATCTCGGGCTGCTGAACCAGTTCTTCTCGGTGGTGCTGATGGTCCAGAACGGCGCCCCCGAGGGCGATCCCCTGGTCGTCCGCGACCTCACCGCCAAGATCTCGATCCCGCCGGCGTTGCGCGAGGCCGAGACCGAGCCGCCGACCCCGTTGGGCGTTCCGGTGCCGGTGCGAGTGCCGGGTCCCGACGGGCGCCTCGGCACTTCCGACGACGTCACCTTCCTCATCGCGCAGGCGACCGGCGAGGCCGAATGGTTGGTCGAAGGGCTGCGCGAGGGGACCCATATCGTCGACATCGACATCGAGGGCGTCCTCGACGGCCTGCCCGGCGACGAGGTGCAGCGAGTGGCGGGCGGCGCGCGCGGCGCGGTCGTCGTCCGCGATCCGACCTTCGGCATCACCATCTCTCACCCGGACGTGGTGCGCAAGGACGAGGAGTACACGCTGCGCCTGACGGTCGCCAACACCTCCAACGCGCCCGCCAACCTGGTGACGATCAAGCTCCCGGCGAGCAAGCTGATCGGCGCCGAGCTGGCCGACCCCGAGGACTTCCAGCAGACGATCGAGAGCCTGTTGCCGGGCGAGTCCGAGAGCGTGGAGTTCCGCATGCGCTCGCTCCTGACCGGAAGGGTCGTGGCCACGTCGGCCCGCAGCCCGTCCAACATCACGCCGACCTTCGAGCTCTTCGTCGGGGTCGGCGAGAACGACATCCCGCTGTCGCCGGCGTCGATCGTGCTGCCCACATCGACCGAAGTGCTGCCGGACGAGATGGTGCGCCAGGCGCTCAACCTCGTCGGGCTCGGTTTCTCGATCGCCACCGCCCCGAGCTCGCTGCTGAGCTCGGACCTGCCGCGCGTCAGCCGCGGCGAAGTCGACACCAAGGTGTTCAACCTGGCCCAGGCGGGCCGTCACGTGACCCTCGGCGAGGACCTCTTCGACAGCGTCGCGGTGTTGGCGGCGGAGTGGAACGGCGCCCGCGACGAGGCATTTAGCTGGGACACCCTGCGGCGGACGACGGAGAAGGGCAGTTTCTTCGCCGCCACCGTGGCTCAGGTGTTGGCGGAGGAGGCCGCGCTGATGGGCGCGGAGGCCGCGCTGGACCGGTTCGTTCGCACCACCGCCTTTCTTCCGAAAATGGGCGCGGCCATGGCGGCGGGCGCCGATGCGAGGGTCGAGGTCGCGAGCCGCACGTCGGGCAAGCGCCTGGCCTTCGGCGATTTGGAGCGGCCGGGCGCCCGCGAGCTGCCTTTTGCCGAGCTCTACGACCTGGCCAGCGCCGAGATGGCCATGATGGCGGTAGCCGAGGAGGCCGGCTACCGGGTCACGATCGACCGCACCACCGCCGGCATGGCGGATCTGCACGTGCTGCTGACGCTGCCGGGACCCGAGGTGCGCATGCTGCGCTGGCGCGACCTCGACCTCACGCCCGGCGGCATGGGCGTGGTGGAAGTCAGTGCCGACGACCCGACGCCTCTGTTGCTGCTGGACGAGGACGGCGACGGTACGGTCGACCAGCAGATCCCGCCGCTGGTCGAGATCCTCACGCCGCGGCCGTTCGAGGCGATCGCCGCGGTTCAGGAGGCCGAGGTGGATCCCAGCGGCCACGTCATCGAGGTGCTGTTCACCGGCGACGTGGACATGCAGGCCCTGGCGCAGCCCGACGCCAATCGGTTCCAGATCCTCAACAAGGTCTCGAACGGCGGCCTGATCCCGGGCGAGCGCGGCTTCTTCCAGGGGCTTCGCAGCCTGCGCGTGGTGCGGGTGGTATTCAACAATCCGATCAGCCCCTACATCGAACAGGACATGACCGTCGACAGCGTCCTGAGCCGGAGCGGCGAAGTCGTCGTCGGGCAGGTGCTGCCGGTCGTAACGACGGTGACGGATCCGGGCACTCTGGTCGAGGGACAGGTCATCGGTCCCGACGGAGAGCCGTTGCCTTTTGCCGAGGTGCAGCTCTTCCAGGTCGACCTCAACACCCAAACCCTGAAATGCGTGACCCACAAGACGGCGGCGCTGCGAGCCGACGAAAACGGCGAGTTCCTCTTCGACTACGTGCGGCAGACCAAGTGCTCGAGCACCTTCACCATGAAGGGCTTCGATCCGTTCAGCGCCAAGACCGGCAAGGCCACCGGCCGGGTGCGCTTCATCGGCGAGACCGTGCGGCTCGACATCGTGATGCTCGGCCGCGGCAACATCCGCGGACGCATCACCTACGAGGACGGCTCGATCCCGGATCCCGAGTCATTGCGCCTGATCGGCCTCAACCCGGTGTTCCAGGAGGGGCGGGTCGGCATCGTCGACGAGAACGGCAACTATGAGATCGGCGACCTGCCGGTCGGCACGATCAGCCTGTCGGCGCGGGACGAGGAGGGCAACTTCGTCCAGGCCACGGTGGCGATCCCGGCGTCGGGGTCGGTGGTGGAGAAGGACCTCGAGATCTTCCGGCGCCCGCCGGAGGACCCGACCGCGGAACTGAAGGGAACGGTCTTCGAGACGGACGGCGTGACGACGGTGGACAACGCCTGGGTGGCGCTCTACATCCGCGGCTTCCTGCTGTCCGTGACCCGGAGCGACGACGACGGGCGCTTCGACTTCGGTACCGTGCCGGCCGAGCTGGCGGAGATCGAGTCCTTCGACCCGGACTCGAGGCGCTCGGGAGCCCAGATCTTCTTCGAGATCGTCCCCGACCAGGTCAACGAAGTCGACATCCTTTTGCGCGACGCGCGGGGCAGCGTCCAGGGGCGGGTGCTGCGGCGGACCGCCCTCGGCCTCGAGCCCATTGCCGGCGCCATCGTCTTCGCCCACGGTACGCCGTTCAACACGACGACGGCGGCCGACGGCACCTACCGACTCGACGACGTCTTCGCCGGGCGGGCGACCATCGTCGGCTACGACCCGCAAAGCGATCGCCAGGTCAGCCGTAGCGTGACCCTCACCGAGGACGCGTTGGTGGACGTCGACCTCGTCATTCCCATCGAGGGCACGGGCACGATCGCCGGTGAGGTGCTCGGCTACGACGGCATCCCGGTCGCCGGCGCGACGGTGCACATCCGGGCCGGTCCCACGAGTTGGGCCGGCGAGGCGTTCACCGACGCCGCGGGCCAGTTCACCCTCGCAGACGTGCCGCCCGACGACTACGAGATCCACGCGACGCGCGGGGTCGACGGCGGGGTGGGCGAGACCGAGGTCCGCTTCGGCGGGGACACCCCTTTCGTCACCATCCGGTTCAAGAAGGGAACGATCCGCGGCACCACCAAGGTGCGCAAGCTCTCCGGCGACCTCATCCCGGTGAAGTCGGTCATCCGCTACCGCACGACCAGGACCCAGTTTGGTCTGGTGTCGCTGGACCTGGCCAGCCACGACCTGGAGACCGACGACGACGGCAACTTCGAGATTCCCGGCGTCGTCCTGGCCGGCGGTTACAGCGTGTCGGCGTTCAACGCCTTCCACGGCAGTAAGGCTTTCAGCGGCGAGCTAGTTACCAACGGCGAGATCGTCACCCTCGATTTCGTCTACGAGTCCAACGGCATCATCCGGGGGACGGTGCTGGCTGAAGATGGAGTGACACGGGTCGAAGGCGCGCGGGTGGACCTGCGGCATCCGGGGCTGAGCGCCTTCATCTTCACCGACGCCGATGGGCTGTTCGAGTTCCCGCTGGTGCCACCGACGAGCTCGCCCTTCCCGATCGACGCCTTCTACGAAGACGGGGCGGCCTTCCGCAACGCCCGGATCTTCGCCTGCTTCACCCAATTCGGGCAGGTGCTCGAGGTCGAGATCGTGCTCCCCAAGCAGGGGTCGGTCAGCGGCGTGGTGGAAGACAGCTTCGGACAACCGGTGGCGCTGGCCGACGTGACCCTGACCGAAACGGAGTACCCGCAGCGGCGGCTGACGCAGCAGACCGACGACGAGGGACGGTTCTCGTTCACCAACGTCTTCGAGGGCGCGAGCAACTTGCGCGCGCGGGCACTGACCCTGGGAGGTCTGGGCGGCACGACGCGCACCGAGATCGAGAGCGAGGGACAGGCGGTGACCGGCGTCGTCATCCGGCTGCAAGAGACGGGGGAGATCACGGGTACGGTCGTCAGTCCGGTGGACGGCTCGCCGGCCGCGTCCGCCCAGGTACGCCTCTACAAGATCTTCCATACCCCGAGCCTGTTCGACGCGGTGACCACGGACGCCGACGGCCGCTTCAGCTTCGAGCTGCTGCCCCTCGGCGACTACTTCGTCCGGGCGCTCGACCCGCGCACCGGTCGCCTGGGCCGCAGCCAGGAGATTCAGCTAAGCGCTAACGGCGAGGTGATCGACTTCGAGCTCGTGCTCGAGGCGCGAGGCGAGGTGGACGGTCACCTACGCGAGCCCGGTACCCTGCTGCCGGTCCCCGGCACCTCGGTGCGGTTGCTCACCCAGTCGGTCTTCCAGTTCACGACCTACAGCAGCACCAACGGGGAAGGCTTCTTCGAGTTCGGCGGCATCCCGGAGGGCCCCTTCTTCCTGTTCGCGCGAGAGCCTGATGGACGGCGGCGGGCGGACGGCCAGGGGGAGATCCTCAACGAAGGCGATCGGGTGACGGTCGATCTCCTCCTGGAGGACAGCGGCGGCATCGTGGGCACGGTGCTCAACCCCGCCGGCCTGCCCGACGGTGCGTTCAGCCCCACCAACGTCCGCCTTCGCCAGGACGGCTCCCTCATCGGCGCGTCCCTGGACAACCCGTACAGCTTCGCCGGGGTGATCGCGGGACGCCAGTTCGTCCTCGATGCCGAGGAGCCGGGTGGGCTCCACCGCGGCCGCGCCCTGGGCCAGATCGAGAGCGAAGGCGACGAGGTGACGGTGAACATCCGCATGGAGCCGATCGGCTCCGCACAGGTCTCCGTATTCGACTCGGGGGGCTCGCCGGTCTCGGGCGCCGACGTCTCGATGTGGGTCCGCGGCTTCTACGGCGGCTTCTTCGAGGGCCAGACCGGGGGCGACCACCAGGTCACCTTCTTCAACGTCGGCGAGGGCGAGCTGTCGGTTTACGCCAGCATCCCCGGCACCGGGCTGCGCGGCTCCGCCGGCGCCGTGCTCCAGGTGGACGGCGAGACGGTGCCGGTCAGCATTGTCCTCGAGGCTGCGGGAACGGTGCGCGGGCGGGTGTTCCTGGCCGACGGCGTGACTCCCGCGGCGGAGGCCCTGGCGGTCCTGCAGACCGACGACGGCGAGAGCTTCACCACCCTGACCGGGGCGGACGGGTTCTTCGAGTTCCCGGCCATACCCATCGATCAGTTCGTGCTCGACTTCCAGGAGAACCTCGGACCGGGAGCGTTGAGACTGGAGGGCCAGATTACGAGCGCTTCAGAGGTCGTGGACTTCGGCGACCGGGTGCTCGACAACGAGGATCCGGAGGTGGTGTCGATCGAGCCCGGCGAGGGGGCGATCGGCGCCGGAGCGGCCACCCAGATAGTCATCCGCTTCAGCGAGACCGTCCTGCGCGAGGGCCAGGGCGCGGTCACCCTGAAGCTCACGGACGGGACGCCGGTCGCGGTGACCTACGCGTGGAGCGACGGTGACTCGACCCTCACGCTCGTTCCCGTCCAGCCGCTGGCGAGCTTCACCGGCTACCGGGTGCGGGTGGGGAGCGAGATCACCGACCTCGCCGGCCGCGACCTCCAGGGGATCATCCAGGTCACTTTCACCACCGCCGACTTCTTGCCGCCCCAGATCATCGAGGCCTTCCCCGACGACGGCGAGGTGCAGGTGCCGCTGGACGTGCAGCTGCGGCTCGTGTTCTCGGAGCCGGTGCTGCTGGAGTCGCTCTCCGGGCCGGCGATCCAGCTCGAGGACCTCAGCGCCGGCACCGGGCTGACGACCACCTTCCTGCTGCAGCCCAACGAGCGGGAGGTGCTGATCAATCCGCAGGTGCTGCTGCAGCCGCTCAACGGCTACCGGCTCAGCGTCAGCGGGGTCGAGGACCGGGCGGGCAACGTCATGGTGCCCTTCGTGGCCGTCTTCAACAGCCTCGACGACGTGCCGCCGGACGTGGCGATCACGGTGCCGGCCGGCCCCCTGATGGAGGGCTCGCTCTACGTGCTTTCCGCCATGGGGGTGGCCAGCCCCGACCTGGCGGCGGTTACCTTCCTCAGCGACGACACCGTCCTGGGCACCGACGCCGATCCGCCCTATGCGCTGACCTACATTCCCTCGGCGTCCGACGCGGCCACCGGCTCGGTGGTGCTGGCCGCTGCCGGCACCGACACCTCCGGCAACATCGGACCGCCTGACGAGGCCACGCGCCAGGTCGACCCCGATCCACCGCCGGTGGTCACGGCGGCGGTGGACCCGACGACGGGCCTGCTCCCGGGCGACGTGTTCACCGTCTCCGGCACGGTGAGCGACGCCAGCGGCGCCGAGGAGATTCGCATCTTCGTCACCGGCGGCGTGACGTCCGAGTTCACGATCCTGCCGCTGGGCGCGACGAACGCACCCTACGAGCGCGGCTTCCTGCTCCCCGACCCGCCGAACGCCGCCTTCGTGGACGTCGTAGTGCGGGCGACCGATCGCTCCGGCAACATCAGCGAGACGCCGCCGATCCGCGCCAACGTGGTCGCCGATTCGGACGAGGACGGGCTCTCCGACGCCGAGGAGGCGGCGCTGGGCACCGATCCCTTCGATCCGGACACCGACGACGACGGCCTCAGCGACGGCGCCGAGGTCCTGTCCGCCGGCACCGATCCCCTGAACCCGGACACCGATGGCGACGGCCTCAACGACCGCTTCGAGGTGTTCAACGGCTTCAACCCGCTGGTGCCGGGCGAAGAGGACGAAGACGGGGACTTCGACGGCCTCGACAACCTCGGCGAGCAGGCGGCGGGCACCGACCCCAACGATCGGGACACCGACAACGACGCGCTGAACGACGGGCCCGAGGTCAACCTCCATCTCACCGACCCGCTCAATCCCGACACCGACGGCGGCGGCCGCACCGACGGCGGCGAGATCTCCGACGGCACCGACCCGCTCGACCCCTCCGACGACCGTCAGACGGTGCCGCTGCCGACGATCCTGACGGATGGCGACGGCTTCGACTGGCGGATCAACCGCGACGGCCAGATCGACGACGGCCAGGTCTTCGACGACGGCTACGACATCCGAATCAACAACGGCAACGGCCCGGCCTTCTCCGAGGCCTTCGTCGAGGACCTCGACCGCGAGCTGCGCATCGGTCCCGGGTCGGTCGGCGGGCTCGAGCTCACCCGCAAGGTCTTCGTTCCCGTCGACGACGGATTCGTGCGCTATCTGGACATCGTGGAGAATCTCGGTGCGGTGGACGTCGAGGCCACGGTCACGCTACGCACCGACCTGCGCGCGGGGGACACGCAGATCGTCGCCTCCTCGAACGGCGACACACTGCTCGACGTCAACGACCGCTCCGTGACGGTGGACGACGTCGACGCGGCCGGCAACCCGGCCGTCACCCACGTCTTCGCCGGTCCCTTTGCGCGCGAGCGACCGTCCGCGGTGTTCACCGACATCCCGGGCGGCGACGAGTTCTCCGTCGATTCAACGCTCAACGTTCCCGCCGGCGGGCGTGTGATCTTCATGCACTTCGGCGTGCAGAGCGCGACGCGGGCGGGAGCGGCGCTGCGCGCCGGCCAGCTGCAGGCGCTGCACGGCTCGGCTCTCGACGGTCTGGCGCCCGACGAGCAGGCCGACATCGTCAACTTCTTCGCCTTCCCCGACGCCGACGCCGACGGCCTGAGCGACGCGGACGAAGCGACGGCCGGCACCGACCCGGACAACCCCGACACCGACGGCGACGGCGCCCGCGACGGCTTCGAGGTCGCCAATGGGCTCGACCCGCTGGACCCGGCGGACGGCCCGCTCGACCCCGACGCCGACGGCCTGAGCAATGCCCAGGAGGATGCCAACGGCACAGACCCGGCCAATCCCGACAGCGACGGCGACGGGCTCCAGGATGGCGCCGAGGTCACTGTCCACCTGACCGACCCGACACGGCCGGACTCCGACTTCGACGACCTCACCGACGGCGCCGAGGTCAACGTCTACGGCACCGATCCACTGCTCGCCGACACCGACGGCGGCGGCCGCCCCGACGGCGAGGAGATCGCCGCGGGCACCGATCCGCTGGATCCCGCCGACGACGTGGTCTCGCTGCCGTTCGATCTGTTCGACGGCGAGGGCTTCCGCTGGGACGTGCAGACGGACGGGCGGGTGTCCCAGGGCAGCAACGGCGCCGTGTTCGGCGGCTTCGACCTCCAGGTCGGCTTCACCGAGGAGTTCACCTTCGCCGACAATTTCGATGACTTCGACACCGCGATGACCGAAGAGGGGGTGCGCGAGCTGGTGCTGGGCACGTGGACGCGCGCCAACGGCCTCGAGGTCACCCGCAAGGCCTACGTGCCGACGGACCACGGCTTCATCCGCTATCTGGAGATCCTCGAGAACCCGACCGCCGGGGTCATCCGGGCGCTGGTCGACGTGACAACCAGCTTCGGCTCCGGAAGGGCGATCACGACCACCTCGTCCGGCGATCCGTTCCTCACCCCCACGGATCGCTATGTGGTGCTCGACGACGGCATCGGGCCGAAGCCGGCGGTGGGTCTGGCGGTGTGGGGTCCGGGTGCCCCGATCCGGCCGCTCGAGGCGTCGTTCACGAGCGGGCGCACGGTCTTCCGCTACCGAGTAAACGTCCCCGCCGGCGGCCGCGCGATCGTGATGCATTTCGGCGTGCAGGACTTCCTCTCGTCCTTCGCGATCGACCGCACGACCCAGGTGGCGGCGCTCGAGCTCGACGCCTTCGTGGGAATGAGCGAGGCCGAGCGTGCCGACGTCGTCAACTTCTTCCCCTTCCCGGACATGGACAGCGACGGCCTTGCCGACGACGACGAGGCGGCCGCCGGCACCGACCCGACGAACCCCGACTCGGACGGGGACGGCATGGAGGACGGCTTCGAGGTCCGCAACGGGCTCGATCCGATCGACCCGGCGGACGCGGCGGGCGACCTGGACGCCGACGGGCTCGACAACCTCGGCGAGGCGAACGCCCGCACCGATCCGCTCGATCCCGATACCGACGGCGACGGCCTGGACGACGGCCCGGAGGTCAACGTCCACGGCAGCAACCCGCTGGACACCGACACCGACGGCGACACCTTGAGCGACGGCGACGAGGTCAACGTCCACAACACCGACCCGACCCTTGTCGACACCGACGGCGGCGGCCGCACAGACGACCAGGAGATCGCCGACGGCACCGACCCCAACGATCCCGCCGACGACGTGGTCGTGCTGCCCGTCACCCTGGTGGACGGCACCGGCTTTTCGTGGGACATCCAGGCCAACGGCGAGATCGGCAACGGCACGAGCGACGCCTTCGATGGCGGCTACGAGGTGCGGGTCAACGGCTCGTCACTGTTCGGGATCAACACCGCGGCGCCCGAGCAGGGGGAGCGCGAGCTGGCGATCGGGCCGTTCTCGCGCAGCGGCCTCCTGGTCACCCGCAAGGTGTTCGTGCCAGAGGACGACGGCTTCGTCCGCTATCTCGAGATCTTCGAGAATCCCTCGACCTTGTTCAGCCGCAGCGCCGACGTCCTGGTGCAAACCAATCTGGGATCAAACGCAGCGACCGACCTCGTGGCCACATCCGACGGCGATCTCGTCTTCGACGTCCTCGACCGCTGGATCGTCACCGACGATGCCGACGGCACTTTCGACCCCGCCGTCGTCCACGTCTTCCGCGGCGCCAACCGGCCGGGGCTGCAGCGCCCCAAGTCCGTCTTCACCAATGCGCCCGGCGACGACGACGTGCAGTTCACCTACCGCATCGTGCTGCCGCCGGGCGGGAAGAAGATCTTCATGCACTTCGGCGTACAGGCCGGCAGCCGCGCGGAGGCCATCGCCCGCGCCGAGGACGTCCTGGCCCTCCAGGGCAGCACCCTCGAGGGCCTGTCCGTCGAGGAGCGGGAGCTCATCAGCAACTTCTTCGCCGAGGCCGACGCGGATGGCGACGGCCTCTCGGATGCGGACGAGACGGCCCTCGGCACCGACCCGCAGAACCCCGATACCGACGGCGACGGCCTGCGAGACGGCTGGGAGGCGTTCTACGGACTCGACCCGCTGGATCCGTTCGACGGGCTCGACGACCTCGACGGCGACGGCCTCAACAACGTGGACGAGCAGGCTGCGGAGACCGACCCGCTCAACCCGGACACCGACGGCGACGGGCTGGACGACGGCGAGGAAGTCCTCACCCACGGCACCCGGCCGCTGGTTCAGGACACCGACGGCGACGGGCTGCTCGACGGCGAAGAGGTCAACGTCTACCTGACGAACCCCCTGGCCTTCGACACCGACGGCGGCGGCGAGGGCGACGGCGACGAGGCCAGCGCCGGGCGCGACCCGCTCGACGGCACCGACGACCTGATCTTCGCCGACTTCCCGTACATCCTCTTCGACGCCTCCGGCTTTCGCTGGGACGTCTTCGGCACCGGCACGATCGGAGACGGCACCGACAACGCCTTCCAGTCGGGCATGCGGCTCTACGTCAACAGCGACAGCTTCGACGGCAGCCCCGACAGCGTGGCTGAGGACTTCGGGCGCGAGGTGCGGATCCCCGAGGACGAGATCACCGGCCTCACGGTGAGCCGCAAGGTCTTCGTCCCCGCCGACGACTCCTTCGCCCGTTATCTCGAGCTCTTCGACAACCCCACGAGCGAGGACATCCAGGCGCTGGTGCGGATCGAGACCGACGTGGGAACCGGGGCGCTGACCCAAATCGTCACCACCTCGAGCGGCGACCTGATCTTCGACGCCAACGACCGCTACATCGTCACCGACGATGCCGAGGGCAGCGGCGCGCCGGCCGTGGCGCTCATCTCCTCCGGTCCCGGCGGCGAGGTCGCCGCCACCCTGGCGACGACGACTGCGCCCGCCGACAACGACGTCGACGTCTTCTACCAGATCGTGGTCCCGGGCGGCAGCCGCACGGCGTTGATGCACTTCGCGATCCAGGGCACGAACCGCGCCGACCTTATCCTCGACGCCGAGGACCTGCTGATCCTGGGCGGCAGCGCGCTCGACGGGCTGTCGGCCGACGAGATCGACGCCATCGTCAACTTCAGGGCCTTTCCCGACGCCGACGCCGACGGGCTGTCGGACGACGACGAGGCGACGCTGGGCACCGACCCGGCCAACCCGGACAGCGACGGCGACGGCCTCACCGACGGCTTCGAGGCCGAGCACGGCTTCGATCCGCTGGCGGGCGGCGAGGAGACCGGCGATCCCGACGGCGACGGCCTCGACAACCTCGCGGAGCAGGCGGCGGGCTCCGACCCCAACGACGCCGACACCGACGCGGACCGGCTGAGCGACGGCGACGAGGTGCTCGTCCACGGCAGCGACCCGCGCTTGTTCGACACCGACTCGGCGGGCCGTCACGACGGCGTCGAGGTGGTGGTCGACGGCACCGACCCCGCCGACCCGTCGGACGACTTCGTGGTCGACACGAGCCTCCGCGTCCTGGTCTTCGACGGCGGCGGTTACCAGTGGGCGATCGGCCGCAACGGCACCTTCGACCTGACCACCGGCAACGCGTTCGCCTTCGGTGCCCAGCTGTTCTTCAACAACGACCTCCTGCCCTCCAGCCCGAGAGTGGTAGGTCCCAACGACCGGCCCAACGTCATCGGCCCGGTCGCCGCCGACGGCGTGGAGCTCACCCGCAAGGTCCACGTCTCGGAGACCGAGACTTTCATCCGCTACCTGGAAATCCTGGACAACCGGACGGCGACCGACCAGACGGTCGCGCTCCTGGTCAGGAACGAGGCGGGATCGGGGGCGGCGACCGAGATCGTAGCGACCTCGTCCGGCGACCTCGTGCTCGACGCCGAGGACCGCTTCCTGGTCACCGACGACGGCACCGACAACGGCGGCTTGGCGGCGGTGGCCAGCATCTTCGCCGGCTTCAACTCGAGGCTGGACCCGGTCGAGATCGTGACCACCAGCCCCGGCGGTGGCCGTCTCGACGTGCGCTGGGAGATGGTGGTGCCGGCCGGCGAGCGCGTCATCATCCAGCACTTCGCCGTGCAGGAGAACGACCGCGCCACGGCTATCGCCCGGGCACAGGCGATCGAGGCGCTGACCGGCGACGCGCTGTTCGCCCTGTTGCCCAACGAGCCGGCGGAGATCGTCAACTTCTTCGCCTATCCGGACGCCGACCTGGACGGGCTGTCGGACGCGGACGAGGCTCTCGCCGGGACCGACCCCGACAACCCCGACACCGATGGCGACGGTCTCCTGGACGGTTACGAGGTCAACAACGGCTTCGACCCGCTGGATCCCTCGGACGGCGGCGCCAACGACAGCGACGGCGACGGCCTCACCAACGTCGAGGAGCAGGACGCCGGAACCGACCCGTTCGACCCCGACAGCGACGACGACGGGCTGAACGACGGCGACGAGGTCAACATCCACCTGACCGACCCGCTCGACTCCGACAGCGATGACGACGGGCTGGGCGACGGCGACGAGGTCAACGTCTACGGCACCGATCCGCTGCTCGCCGACACCGATGGCGGCGGCCGCAGCGACAGCGAGGAGTTGCTGATCGACTTCACCGACCCGCTGGACGGAACCGACGACCTGCTGCCGATCGCGTTTGTCGATGGCGCGGGGATCTCCGACCAGCCGGCCCCGGCGGTGGACCTCCAGGGCAACGTCCACGTCGTGTGGATGGACGACCGCGACGGCAACCGCGAGATCTACTACACGATGCTGTGGCGCAACGGGGCGACGCTGATCGACGACACGCGGCTCACCGCGGACCTCGCCGAGTCCTCGCGGCCGGCGATCGCCGTGGACACCCAGGGCCGGGTGCACGTGGTGTGGCAGGACGACCGGCTCTTCGACACCGAGGTTTTCCACACCGTGCTCGACCCGGGCCTGCACCCGCAGGATGGCACCGCCGGCGACGACGCCACCCTGGCACTGGTGGACGACCAGCTGCTGTCGGAGGACGATTTCTCGCTCAGCGGCAGCCCGCGGCTGGCGATCGACGGGCAGGGCCGCGTCCACGTGGTCTGGGAAGACAACGGCTGGAGCGCGGTGGGGTACGTGCGACTCGCCGCCGACGGCAGCCTCGACCTCGCGCCCTCGTACGAGCTCCCGCGCTTCTCCTCGCGGACGGTGCCGGCGATCGCCGTCGACAGCCAGGGCAACGTGCACGTGGCCTTCCGGGACTTCGGCCAGTTCGGCCGCCGGCTCCACTACGGGATGCTCTCCGGCGACACCGGCGAGGCCCTCATCGGGACGACCCGGGTCACGGAGACCTTCTCCTGGGAGGACGAGTTCCCGTCGATCGCGGTGGGTCTCGACGATACGGTGACGCTCGTCTACCACACCCGCCAGGCGAGCGGCGCGTTCGAGGTGAGCAAGCTCCGGCTCGATCCCGCCCTGGACGACCAGGACGGCAGCCCCGCGGATCGCGGCGTGATCGTGGTCGGCTCGCCGCAATTCCTGTCGGCCGACGACGGCGTCGGCTCGGGCCAGGCGGCCGCCACCCTTGACGCCGCGGACAACCTGCACCTTGCGCGGTACGAGGAGCTCACCACCATCACCGGCGGGCGCGGCCGCATCGTCCTCCAAGCGCTGGCCGAGGCGGGCACGGAGCTCATCGCCCCGGTCGAGATCTCGGACGGCCTCACCGCAACGACCTCCGGGGATTACACGCTGCCGGGCCTGACCGTCGGCGGCGAGACCGCCTACGTGACCTGGGCGGACGACGGCGGCGGCTCCCTCGAAGCGGTGCTGCGGATCGTCAACCCCGACACCGACGGCGACGGGCTCAGCAACCGCCAGGAGATCGGTCTCGGCACCGATCCCAAGAACGCCGACACCGACGGCGACGGCGCCGGCGACGGCTTCGAAGTACGGTTCGGCCTCGACCCGCTGGACCCGGCCGACGGCGGCCAGGACCCGGACGCGGATGGGCTCACGAGTGCCGAGGAGGACGCGCTGGGCACCGATCCCAGCGATCCCGACAGCGACGACGACGGGCTGATCGACGGCGACGAGGTGACCGAGGGCACCGATCCGAACGATCCCGACAGCGACGACGACGGGCTGACCGACGGTGACGAGGTCAACGTCCACGGCACCAATCCGCTGGACCCGGACACCGACGGCGACGGCCTGCCCGACGACTACGAGGTCCAATTCGGCCTCGACCCCAACGACCCGGCCGACGGCACCGTCGACTCGGACGGCGACGGGCTGCTGGACCGCGACGAGCTCAGCCTCCATCTCACCGATCCGCAGAATCCCGACACCGACGGCGACGGCCTCGACGACGGCGACGAGGTCAACGTCCACACCACCGATCCGAACGATCCCGATAGCGACGACGACGGCGTCGTCGACGGCGACGAGGTCAACGTCTGGCTCAGCGACCCGCTGGACCCGGACACCGACGACGGCGGCCGCAGCGACGGCGAGGAGGTCAACTTCGACCAGACGGATCCCACCGATCCGGCCGACGATGTCTTCCCGATCCCGCTGACCGACGGCACCGGCATCTCGTTCCAGCCGACGGTGGCTTCCGATTCCCTGGGCAACGCCCACGTCGCCTGGGTGGACGACCGCGACGGCGACAACCAGATCTACTACGCGATGCTCGACTCCGCCGGCTCCGTGCTGATGGCGGCCACGCAGCTGACCTTCGGCCTGACCGAGGCGGTCGGGCCGGCGGTCGCGGTCGACAGTGCGGGTGACGTCCACGTCGTGTGGGAGGCCGGGGAGATCTTCTACAGCAAGCTCTCGCCGGCGCTCGACGACCAGGACGGCTCACCGTCCACCGACGTGGCGATCACCGTGGTCGACGACCTGCGCGTCTCGGATGACGATTTCGAGAGCGGCCGCCATCCGCACCTGGCGGTGGACGGGCAAGACCGCGTCCACGTGGTGTGGAAGGACGACGGGTTCTTCTCCGTCCACTACGCGCAGCTCGACGTCGGCGGCAGCGTGGTTGTGCCCGCCCAGGTGGCCTTCGACGTCGGCGTCACCGAGGCCGCCGTACTGCCGGTGGTGGCGGTTGACTCGCAGGACGATCTGCACGTGGCCTTCGAGGCAGCGATCTCCCAGCTAGACCTCGACCAATTCGACTTCGTCGAGTACCAGGTGATCCACTACGGCATGCTGGACGGCGACACCGGACAGCCGTTGATCGATTCCACCCGGGTGACGCCGATCCCGATCCAGGGCGACGCGCTGACCCGTAGCTCCCCGTCGATCGGGGTCGACCCGTTCGACGTGGTGACGATCGTCTACGACGAGAGGCCGTTCAGCGGCGAGGGCGAGGGCGAAGCGGCGGTCTTCCGCCTGCGGCTCGATCCGGCACAGGACGACCGCGACGGCAGCCCCGCCGCGGCCGACGTGATCACCATCGCCCCGGCCGCCGTGATTACCCCGGTCGACGGGCTGGCCTCGGGTCTTCCCGCCGCGGCGGTAAGCCCGGCGGGGGTGTTGCACGTAGCCTGGCTCGAGGACCTGCAGTTCGGGGAGCGCGGCGACGCCTTCTTCGTCGCGCTGGACGATGCGGGCACCGAGGTCCTGCCGCGGCAGCCGCTGACGTCCGGGCGCACCGCAAGCGGTCCGTTCCTGGCGGCGGCGCCGGCGGTCGCGGTGCGCGACCACAGCACCTTCGTGGCCTGGGCGGACGACGGTGGAGGCCAGCTGGAGGTCGTGCTGCGGGTGATCAACCCCGATCTCGACGGCGACGGTCTGTCGGACGGGCTGGAGGCCCTTTTGGGCACCGATCCCGCCAACCCCGACAGCGACGGGGACGGCGCCGGGGACGGCTTCGAGCACCGCTTCGGGCTCGACCCGCTGGACGCGGGCGACGGCGCGCTGGACCTCGACGGCGACGGCCTGACCAACGTCGAAGAGGAGGCCGCCGGCACCGATCCCACAAGCTCCGACAGCGACGGCGACGGTCTCACCGACGGCGACGAGGTGGACGTCCACGGCACCGACCCGCGGCGCGCGGACACCGACGGCGACTTCGCGCAAGATGCCGAGGAGCTGGTCCTCGGCACCGATCCCACCAACCCGGACAGCGACGGCGACGGCGCCCGCGACGGCTTCGAGGTCGCTTTCGGTCTCGATCCGCTGAACGCCGGCGACGGCGTCCTCGACGGCGACGGCGACGGCCTCACCAACGCCGAGGAGGACGCCGCCTTCACCGATCCCTCCGACTCCGACACCGACTCCGACACCTTGAGCGACGGCGACGAGGTCACGGTTCACTTCTCCAACCCGCGGCAGCAGGATTCGGACTCCGACGAGCTCGACGACGCCGCCGAGGTCAACGTTCACCTGACCGATCCCAACGACCCCGACACCGACGACGGCGGGCTCTGGGACGGCGACGAGGTCCTGTTCGGCACAGATCCTCTCGATCCGGACGACGACTTCTCCGGCTTCGGATAAGGACGGCATGACGACGAGACTTCGATCCCTGTTCTGGCTCTTGGCGGCGGTCTGCTGGCTGCCTGCGGCGCTGCTCGTGCCGCCGCCGGCGGTCGCGCAGACCGGCGTTTTCGCGGACGATTTTGAGTCCTACGGCACCGAGGCGAATCCACCCGGCTGGTTCGACTCGAGCTCCGGCAACCCGCAAAACGGGGCCCCCGGCCTCTACAAGACCTGGCCCGATCCGGTGGACGGCGGCAACACCGTCTTCGGCAAGAAGGGGGCCTCCGACTCGTTCACACACTACCGGAGCCTCGAGATCGGCGTCGGCGACCTGTTCCGCTTCGAGGGGCGGATGTTGCGCACCAAGGACACCGCCCACATGGGCGTCACGGTGCTTTCCGGGTACCCGAACCCCGATGCCTACTATCGGTTGGCGCAGACAACGGACAACGGCAGCGTGCTCCTGACCGCCCAGGGGGGCGGACCGCTCTCGGGTGACGTAGAAGCCGACGTGACGATGGCGCCCAACGTCTGGTACCGCTTTGCCCTCCGCGCGCATGCCGAGAGCGACGGCGTGCGGATCCGGGCCCGTGTGTGGGCCGACGGCCAGCCGGAGCCCGACACCTGGGTGATCGACGCTCTCGACCTCGCCAACCCGCTGCCGTTCCCGGGCGCCGGCCCCTGGATCGGCCTGTGGGGCGAGGATCCTGGCGCCAAGTACTGGGACGACCTGGGCGTCCTGCGCGACAACGCGCCACCGGTGATCGCAATTCTCGACGGCGGCGCGCCGCTGCCCGACGGCCTGCTGACCAACCAGTCCGTGGTGCCGGTCATCGTGATCGTCGATGACTCGCCGTTCACCTCGATGGTCACCCTCGACGGCGCGCCCTTCGTCTCCGGCACGCCGGTCGAGACCGACGGGGTGTACACCCTGGCGGTGGTCGCCACCGACGCCTACGGCAACAGCTCGACGAAGACCGTCAGCTTCGAGATCGACCTGACGCCACCGGTGTTCGTCTCGGTGTCGCCGACGGATGGAACGATCACCGGGCAGGCGCAGGTGATTCTGACCGGCGTGGTCGAGGGCGCGAACGAGGTCACGGTCGACGGCGTCCCCGCGAACCTCGCCGGAACCGACTTCAGCGCCGGTCCTGTTGCCCTGGTCGAGGGCTCCAACACCTTCCTGCTGAGCGCCGCGGACCTGGCCGGCAACGTCGCCGAGCTGACCCACACCATCGTCCGCGACACGACGCCGCCGGTGGTCACGATTGCGCAACCGCCGGCCGGAATCACCAACAACCCGACCACGACCGTTTCGGGAACCGCGGTCGATCTGCACCTTGCAGAAGTGCGGGTCAACGGCACACCGGCGGCGCTGAGCGGCTCGAGTTACTCGCTCGACGGCGTCACACTGACCGAGGGTGTCAACACCATCTCGGTGGAAGCCACCGATGTCGTCGGCAACGCGGGCCAGGCCCAGCGAGCGGTGACCCTGGACACGATCCCGCCGGCCATCAGCATCAGCGGCGTGACCGACGGCCAGCGCACCAACCAACCGTTGACGCCGGTGGTGCAGGTGACCGATGCCAGCTCGGTCACCACCGAGATTCAGCTCAATGGCGTGCCGTTCGCGTCGGGGAGCCAGGTGGCCGCCGAGGGAACCTACTCGCTGACCGTGTCCGCGGTCGACGCCGCCGGCAACTCGAGCGCCGCGGCTGTCGGCTTCGAGATCGATCTCACGCCGCCGGTGTTCATCGACGTGCGGCCGCCGGCCGGCACCATCCTGGCGGACTCCCAGGTGGTGCTCGAGGGCGAGGTCAGCGGCGCCGCTACGCTCACCGTGGACGGACAGCCCGCGAGCCTGGTGGGCGAGAGCTTCACCACCGACCCGCTGCCGCTAGCGCCGGGGGACAACCTGTTCCTGCTCGTGGCCACCGACCTGGCCGGCAACAGCGCGCAGCTCGAGCACCCGCTCACTCTCGACAACGTGCCGCCGGTGATCACCATCCTGGAGGGCGGCGCGCCGTTCCCGGACGGCTTTTTCTTCAACCGCACCGTGGTGCCGGTGATCGAGGTGGAGGACGCGACGCCGGTGACGGCGGAGGCGCTGCTCAACGGCCAGCCGTACGTCTCGGGCACGCCGGTTGCCGCCGAGGGCGACTACACGCTGTCGGTGAATGCCACCGACGCCGCCGGCAACTCGTCGAGCGCCCAGGTCAGCTTCGCGGTGGACCTCACGCCACCGGTGTTCCTGAGCGTCCTGCCGCCCGACGGCTCGTTGCTGGGAACCCCGCAGGTAACCCTCACGGGACAGGTGGAGGGGGCGTTCGAAGTGACCGTCGACGGCGCCCCGGCCTCGCTCTCGGGCCTCGACTTCTCGACCGGGCCGTTCACCCTCGCCGAGGGGCAGCGGGTCTTCCTGCTCGCCGCCACCGATCGCGCAGGCAACCGGGCGGAGCAGCTCCACACACTGGAACTCGACACGACGCCGCCGGTGGTGACCATCGTGCAGCCAGCCGCGCCGGTGGCGGGGGGCACTCCGATCACGGTGGCCGGCACCGCAGTCGACCTGCACCTGGCCGAGGTCCGGGTCAACGGCGTTCCGGCCGGCCTCGCCGGGCCCAACTTCAGCCTCGCCGGCGTGGCCCTCGTCGAGGGCTCGAACACCTTGACGGCGGTGGCAACCGATACGGTGGGCAACGCCGGCCAAGACGACAAGACCGTCATCCTGGACACCATCCCGCCGGTCATCACGGTGCTCGACCAGGGGGCGCCGCTCGCCGACGGCCTGCTCACCAACCAGGCCGTGGTGCCGGTGATCGAGGTCGAGGACGCCACCGAGGTGACCACCGACGTCCTCCTCGACGGCCAGCCGTTCGTCTCCGGCACACCGATGACCGCCGAGGGGGTCTACACGCTGGCGATCACCGCGGTGGACCAGGGAGGCAACGCCGCCGCGCTCGCGCTCGGCTTCGAGATCGACCTCACGCCGCCGGAGTTCCTCGACGTGCGCCCGCCCGACGGCACCATCCTCGGCGTCACCGAGGTCATTCTGGAGGGCGAGGTGCGCGGCGCCTCGGAGCTGACGGTGGACGGGATCCCCGCCTCCCTGGTCGGCGAGAGCTTCACCGCCGGACCGTTCACCATCACCGGCACCGAGCGCACCTTCCTGCTGGAGGCGACCGACGCCGCCGGCAACAGCGCCCAGCTCTCGCATCGGCTAGAGGTGGACACCCAGCCGCCGGAGCTCACCATCACGGCGCCGGCGGACGGCGCGATCCTCGCGGTCGCGACCGTCGACGTCACGGGCACGGCGATCGACCCGAACCTCGCCGAGGTCCTGGTCAACGGCCTCCCCGCCACGGTCGCCGGCATCGACTACGTACGCACGGCGCTGGCCCTTGCCGAGGGCCTCAACACGATCGTGGTGAACGCCACGGACACCATCGGCAACGCGGCGAGTGCGCAGGTCAGTCTCGTAGTGGACACGATCCCGCCGGCGATCACCGTCCTCGAGGACGGCGTGCCGCTCGCCGACGGCTCGCTCTTCAACCGCTCGGTGACGCCGGTCATCGAGGTCGTGGACGAGACCGACGTGACGGTGGACGCGCAGCTCAACGGGCTGCCGTTCACCTCGGGCACCGCGGTCACGGTGGACGGCGCCTACACGCTCGCGGTGCTCGCCACCGACGCCGCCGGCAACTCGGCCTCGACCACGCTCGGATTCGAGATCGACACGGTGCCGCCGGTCTTCATCTCGATCGAGCCCGCCGACGGCACCCTGCTGCCCGAAGCCGAGGTAACGCTCGTCGGCCAGGTGGAGGGGGCCGACACGCTGACGATCGACGGCGCGCCGGTGCCGCTCGCCGGTGAGAGCTTCACCGCCGGGCCGTTCGCCCTGGCCGAGGGCGAGCGCATCTGGCTGCTGGTGGCCGAGGACTTGGCCGGCAACCGCGCCGAGCAGGCGCACACAGTGATCCGTGACTCGACGCCGCCGGTGGTCAGCATCCAGGTGCCGGACGACGGAGCGCTCCTCGGCAGCGTGACCGTGGACGTCTCGGGCAGCGCGGAGGACCAGCATCTCAACACCGTGGCCGTCAACGGCATCGAGGCGGCGGTCACCGGCAGCAGCTACCTGGCGCGCGGCGTGCCGTTGGCGGAGGGCGGCAACGTCCTGACCGTGGTGGCGGTGGACCTGGCCGGCAACAGCGGTCAGGACGAGATCGCCGTTGTCGTGGACACCCAGCCGCCGACCGTCATGATCACCGATCCGGCCGCCGGCACGGTGATCTCATCGCCCACCGTGACGCTGCTCGGCACCGCCGCCGACCCGCATCTCGACCGCGTCGAGGTCAACGGGCAGCTCGCCAACCTGGCGGGCGGCAACTGGTCGATCGTCGTGCCGATGGTGGAGGGCGCGAACGACTTCGTGGCGGTGGCGTTCGACAGCCTGGGCAACAGCGCCCAGGACGCGGTGACCTTGAACCGCGACAGTACTGCGCCGGTCATTACCATCTCCTCGCCGCTGGAGGGAGCGCTGCTCAACGTCGACGTGACGGACGTGACGGGAACGGTCGACGACGAGCCCGGCATCGTGGTCACGGTCAACGGCGTCGCCGCCAGCGTGGACGCCGGCCTCTACACGGCCCCCGACGTGCCCCTGGTCGAGGGCGAGAACCGGCTCATCGCCCGCGCCGTCGATTCGCTGGGCAACGCCGTCGTCCGCACCCGCATCGTGCTCGTGGACACGACGCCGCCGGAGTTCCTGGCCTCCGATCCGCCGGGTGGCGCCCTGGCCGTCGACATCGGCTCGGACTTCCGGCTGACCTTCTCCGAGGAGCTGGCACCGCCGGCGCCGGGCGACTGGACCCTGGCCACCGAGAGCGGTGCGCCACTGACCGCTACGGGCACGATCGCCGAGGACCTGCTGACGATCACGCCGGACGCCGCCCTGCCGTCGGCCACCGGCCTCGAGCTCACCCTGACCAGCGCCCTGACCGACCTGGCGGGCAACGCGCTCGCCAACCCCCAGACCCTGGTCTTCGTGGTCTCCGACACCGGCGCCCCCGACCCACCGGTGGTGGACCCGGTGCCGCCTCCCTTTCTGTGCGCGTTGGCCGTCGATCTCACCGGCACCGCGGAGGCGGAGACCACGATCCGCGTCACCGGCGGCGCCGCCATCGTCGAGGGCCCGGTAGACGCCTCCGGCGCCTTTGATCTGCGGGTGGACCTGGTTCCCGACGTTCTCAACCGCCTGTCGCTGCTGGCGACCGACGCGAGCGGCAACTCGTCGTCGGCCACCATCGTCGAGGTGGTGCAGGACTGCGTGGCGCCGATCGTCGTCGCCGCGCGGCGCGACGGCGACCAGTTCATCGCCAGTTTCAACGAGATCGTGGACCCCGCCTCGGTGGCGCTGCCGGGCGCCGTGACGTTGAGTGCCTCGACCGGAGCGCTGGCCGGCAGCGTGGCCCTCGTGGCCGGCGGCGTCGAGGCGGTCTTCACGCCGGACGCCGCGCCACCCGCGGAGGCGCTACGCTTCGAGGTCTTCCGCCTGGTCGAGGATCGCGCCGCCAACCCGCTGGCGTACCCGTTCTCGCAGATCTTCGGCGGCGCGGAGGGGGAGAGCTTCATCACCGGCACGGTTCTCGACAACTCGACCGGACGGCCGCTGGCCGGAGCCCAGGTGACGGTCGTCGCCACCAACGGCACGCCGCTCCCCCAACCGGCGCCGCAGCAGACCACCGGCGCCGACGGCCGCTTCTCGATTCCCACTTCGGCCGGGACCCATGAGGTCCTGGTGCTCAGGTCCGATTACACGCCGGTCTTCCGCTTCGCCACCAACCAGAGCCAGCTCGGCGCCGACCTGCTGGACCCGCGGCTCACTCCGGTCGCCACGTCCCAGACCCTGGGCCCGGGGGGTGGCGTCTACGAGGACGGGAGCGGGCTCGTCCTGTCGTTCGCGGCCGGCGCTCTGGCGGCCAACGCCCCGGTGGCCACCAGCCCGGTCCAGGAGCAGGGGCTGCCGGCGCTGCTGCCGTTCGGCTGGACGCCGCGCGGCGCCGCGTGGACTGATCTGGGCGGCGAGGCGCTGCTGGTGCCGGCGACTCTCACCCTGCCGGTGACCGCGCCGGAGGGCACGCAGCTCGCCTTCGTCACCCTCGACCTCGCGACGTTGCAGTGGCGGGTAGCGCGGCTGCTGACCGTCGAGGACGGCGCCGTGACGACCACAGTGGAGACCGACGGAGCTTTCGCTGCGGTGGAGGCGGACGCCGGTGCGCTGGCGCCGCCGCCGCCGGTCGTCGGCACAGTCCTGGGCTCGTCGCCGACGCCGACCGGCCAGGAGGTGGACGCCGCCACGCTCGACTTCTCGCCGGAGGTGGTGCTGCCCTCCCAGCGCAGCCTGGCGACGGTGACGTACGAACTCGGCCTCGACGCGGCGAGCGGCCTGCCGCTCACGCTGGTGATCCAGGAGGAGCTGCAGCTCCTCGACGGAAGCGTTCGCTCCTCGGCTCCTTACCAGGCCGATCTGGTGCTCTACCGGGCGCCGGACGGCTCGCCGCGCTCCGAGTTCCTGCTGCAGCCGTCCGAGGCGGCGCGCCTGGCGCCGCTCACCCTCGGCCACGAGGACGTGAGCGTCAACCGCTTCGTCGACGAGTCGGTGCGCGGCAACGTGCTCGGTCCGGCGGGCGGCTCGGTGACCAACGCCGAGGGCGACCGGCTCGACGTTCCCGCCGGCGCCTTCGCCGAGCCGACCGCGGTGACCGTTCGCCGCAACCCGGTAGCCGACCTACCGCTACCGGCGCCACCCGAAGGCCAGGTGGACGGCGTCGTGACGATCGAGAGCGGTGGCAACACCTGGACGCCTTCCGCGGCCCTGAGCCTGGCGCTCGACCCGGCACCGACCGCGGGCGAGTATGGCGTGCTGCTCGAGGTCTTGGAGCTGGCGACTGGCGCCGCCTACCGTGCGGTGGCCGCGCTCGAGCCTACCGCCAGCGGCTGGACGACGGCCGCCATCGATCCGCTCGATCTCGCCTGGCCGGGGGTGACCGGCGACGGCACCTTCGTCTTCGTCCGCCATACCCAGGACGTCGCCTATCTGCGCGGCGCGGTGTTCGACGTGCTGTCTGCACCGCTCGCCGGCGCCCTGGTGAGCGCCGCCGAGGTCTCCTGGATCCAGGTCACCGCCGGCGACGGCTCCTACGTGCTGCCGGTTCTGCTCGGCGCCGCCACCGTCAGCGCCGAGGACGCCACCAGCGGCAACTCGGTAACGGTCGCCGCGGCTCCCGCCGTGGCCCGGGAGCGCCTCGATCTCGACCTGACGCTGGTCGTCGTGCGGCCGGAGGTCGTGTCGATCTCGCCCGCGGACGGCGCCATCGACGTGTCGGCCGGAATCCAGCCGACGGTGAGCTTCACCGAACCGGTGGCCCCGGCCTCGCTCGCCGCGGGCATCGAGCTCGTCCAGGAGGGCGTGCCCGTTGAGGTCACCTTCGACACCCAGGGCGCGGTGGTGACGGTTCTGCCGGCCGCGACGCTGCTGCCGGGGACGCCCACCGAGCTGCGCGTCGGCGGCGGCGTGACCGACCTCCAGGGTTTCGCTCTCGGCACCCCGGTAACCACGACCTTCACCACCATCGAGGTCCTCTTCAATGAGGACATCGACCTCACCAAGGTGCTGCTGATCGAGCCCGACGCGAGCGGCTTCGCCACCGTCATCGGGGAGCCGGGGGCGATCCCGTTCGGCACGCTTGTGTTCGTCGAGAACATCACCTCGCTCGCCACCACGACCTCCGTCGAGGCCGGGCCGGACGGCGACTTCCTCATCACCATCGAGGCCAGCGTCTCCGACCGCATCCTGCTGCACGTGCTGATCGAGGGCAGCAACGAGCTGGTGCTCGAGCTGACGCCGTTCCGCACCGCCGACCTGAAGGGCGCGTTCGTTGGTACGGAGGGGGCGCGCTTCGCCACCGCCGACGACCTCATCGTGACGGTCGAGGAGGGCACCTTCGACGCCCCGGCGCGGGTCGTCGTCGAGCCCATCACCATCGACGTGGATACCGTGCCCACCGCGCCGGGCTTCACGCCCACCTATGCGTTCTCGCTCGACCTGGGCGGCGCCCAGGCCAACAAGGGGCTGCGGATCAGCGTGCCGGCGCCGGTGGATGCCCTGGACGGCCAATACCTGCTGACGCGTGTGGTCGACACCTTCTTCGGCCCCCGCTGGATGATGGAGGACTTTGGCCTGCTCGTGGCCGGCCGCTTCACCAGCGAGCCGGAGCCGCCGCCGGCGACTGCCGCTCCGGCCACGGGCGCTCCCGCCGGCGTGAGAGCGGCCGGCGACGGACCCAGCACCGGCGCGGTGCGGAAGGTGAGCCTCGAGCGTCTTCGCGCCTCGACGCTGTCCGGGCTCGCTGCGCTCGGCCCGGAGGCGCAGGGGCCGCAGGCGGCGGGACCCGAGCCGCCGGATCTGCCACGTCACCTCCTGCCCGGTATGCACTCCCCGGTGGGCAAGCGCGACTACCAGTTCTGGCTCGCCAACGATCCGCTGGGCTGGGCCTCCCTGCCGCTCATCCCCGACGCCGTCTACTACAGCTCGTCGATGGTCATGGCGACCGCGATCGACGCCGCGGTGAGTCGCATCCTGGGCGGCAACGTCTCCAGCATCGTCATGCCGAGCCGGCTGCAGCAGCCGTTCGAAGTCGAGGCTCGTGATCTGACGACCGGCTTCAAGCTGTTCGAGGACGTCTTCGACCCGCCGCCGGGGCCGGGCGAGACCGTGGAGCTGCCGGTGGACACCACCGTCGCCGACGAGACGCCGCCGCTGCCGGTGGGTGGCTCGCCGGTCCGCCTCATCGTCCTCGAGGTAACGCCCGGCATGGACGAGCTGGTGACTCCCGACGTCATGGCGACCTTCGGCGGCGGCACGCTGGAGATCGAGGGGCTCGCGGGCGCGGTCCACTCGGAGGTGCGTGTCCGGGTGCTGGCGCTCGACCCCGAGCTCGACGAGGACCGGTTCACCACCGCCATGAGTGACGGCTCGTTCACGCTGTCGATCCCCGCCGAGGCCGGCCAACGGTACCTGCTCGCCCTGGGGGCGCGGGTGGCCACCGACGAGACCCTACTGCTCGAGTTCAGCGAGGCGCTCAACGAGGGGCTCACCGGCATCACGGTGACCGCCGCCGACGGCGTCGACGTGGACCCGAGGATCGATCCGCTGGGCACCCGGGAGACGGTACGCATCATGCCCAACCCCGGCTGGCTGGCGGGCGAGACCTACATCCTGAAGATCGAGTCGGACCTCACCGACAGCGCCGAGAACGAGTGGGGCAAGGAGCTCGAGATCCGCTTCGAGGTGGAGGAGAGCGAGGTCCTCGACACCTACGAGCTCGGCGACGCCCGCGACGTGGCGCGGCTGGGGAGCCTGCTGTTCGTGGCCGGCGCCTCCCAGGGCCTGGTGATCCTCGACGCCAGTGATCCCACGGACATCAAGAACCTGATCCCCAACGACATCACCTTCCCGCTGGTCTTCTCGGCCTCGGTGCGCGGCGTCGCTGTGGACCCGCACGGCCGCGTGCTGATGGTGGGCGGCGGCGACCGCAGCCCGGGCCAGATGTTGATTCTCGATCCGCTGGACCTCGATCCCGAGGCCATCGCCGCCAACCCCGACGACCTCGACGTGCGCTACGCGGCGTTCAAGGGCGACACGATCCTCTCCAACTACCCGGGCGGCTTCGTCGCCAACCTGCCCGTCGGCACCCCGCGTCGCACCGCGATCCTCTCCAACGACGACCGCGAGGAGTGGCGTCTGGGCGAGGCGCCTCCCGGCGGCGTCACCATCAGCCCCGACACGCCGCCCGAGGGGGTGACGGAGTACGAGGTCACGGTCACCGGGAGCGGTGCCTCCGGCGGCCTGCCGGTCACTCTCAAGGATCTCGAGAGCGGCCGCTGGAACCGGGTGGACGCCGACGAGTTCGGCAACTACATGGTCACGCTGACCGTCCGCGTCGGCACCCGCCTCGAACTCCTGATCAACCGCAACACGGTGGCCTACGTGGCGGTCGCGCTTGCCGGCGTCGCCGCGGTGGACGTCAACGCCTTCTACAACGAGCCGGACGACAACCCGATCAAAAGCGACCTCGTCGGGTTCTTCACCGGCGAGGGCGCCGGCATCAACCTCTGCGACGAGCCGATCAACTCGCTCGGGCTGGTGCTCAACGTCGGCGTGCTGCTGGACCAGCAGAACCCCAACCCGCTGGTCATCCCGTCGCTCATCTTCCAGAAGGGCCTGGAGATGCTGCAGAGCTTCCCGTCGTCGCCGGGCGCCATGCAGCACCTCACCAACCGCTGCATCACCCTCGACGGCACGCAGCAGGTGGTCGGCCTCGAGGTCCTCCAGGACTTCATCTTCGACCTCAACGACGACGGCATGCTGGACGAGAACGAGCGCAGCGACTACCTCGTGATCGGCCACGCGAGGGGCGGCATCCTGATCTACGACGTGCACAACCGCGCCGCGCCCTTCCAGGTGGCCCAGATCCGGGTGCCCGGGTCCGTCAACCACATCGGCGTCGACCGGACGAACCGGCGCATCTTCGGCGCCGGCTACGGCGGCGGGCTCTACGTCGTGGACATGAACGCGCCGCTCTCGAGCGAGCTGGTGGACGTCAACGGCGACGGCACCGACGACCGCATCCTCGAGACGGTGGACCTCGAGGGCACCACCAAATCGCCGATGGTCGTCGATCCCGAGCTCGGCATCGTCTACGTCGGCGGCAACAGCCGCGGCCTCACCGCGGTGAGCTTCGATAAGCCGCTGCTCACGGCTCTGGCCCGCAACGAGGACGGCAGCCTACGCCGCATCGACCGCCTGGCGCCGTTCGGCGTGCCCACCACTCCCGACGGCCGGCCGAGCGAGAGCGGCGAGGAGCCGCCCGACCTGAAGGGCTCTTTCTACGTACTGGCCTCGCTGCCCGGCTTCTCCGGCGACGAGGTCAAGCTCGACCTCGAGGCGCTGGGCCCCGGCGGCCTGCCGATGGACGGCGCCGGCGATCCTGACCTCATCCCCAACCTTCCGCCGACCTCGTTGACCGGCGACGACGGCATCGTCCTGCGCCGCCTCTCCGACACCAACACCGACACCGGCCACCAGCTCTACATGTCCGACGAGATCGCCGTCCTCGCCGATCTCCGAGCGACGCGCGAATACGGGCGCACCGAGGATGAGAAGGACGAGAACCTCTGCCCGCGCTGCGACCAGGCGATGGAGGAGGTCAGCGAGGACGCCGTCCAGATCCTCTCCGGCGACACCGTCCGGGTCTCCTTCCCGGCCGGTGTGCGCGAGCTGCTGTCAGGCATGTACAGCGAGAGCCGCCTCGACTCGGCCGAGCTGAAGCTCGCCAGTGTGCGCTGGGAGACGAGCCCGGCGGTGCGCCAGGAACCGACGCAGAATCCGTCGATGGGGACCGGGGACGTGGCGGCCGGCACGCTGCTGCACTCCGGCGAGTGCGCGATGAGCGCGGTGGACATGTCGGTGAAGAGCCGCGGATTCGACTTCCTCTTCCGCCGCACCCAGCGCACCCAGACGGTGGGCGCCGGCCCCTGCGGCCCGGGCTGCGATTTCAACTACCGGCAGCGCCTGCGCGAGCTACCCAACGGCGACGTCGAGTACTACGACGGCCGCGGCCGCCGCGAGCTGTTCGAGAGGAACGAGGAGAGCGAGGAGCTCGAGCCGCCGCCGGGCCGCTTCGCCGTCCTGCGCCGGACAGCCAACGGCTTCCTGATGATCGACGCGCGCCGCAACCTGGCGCGGTTCGACCGTTTCGGCCGCCTGGTCAGCCTCGCCGACTCCACCAAGGAGGCCGAGGACACCGGCAACGAGATGACCTTCGGCTACGACCTGGCGTCGCGGCTCACCCGCGTCACCGACACCCTGGACCGCGACTACTTCCTGGAGTACGACGACGACGGCCGGCTCACCAAGCTAAGAGACTTCGACGAGCGGGAGGTTCTCTACGAGTACGACGACGACGGGCGGCTGACCGACGTGCGCTCGCCGGAGGTCTCCACCGGCGGGCCGTCGGGACGGCTGACGAAGACGGCGGCCTACGAGCCGGTCGGCGGCGGCGATCTGGCGACCCTGCTCAACACCCGCGACAACATCGCCTCCTACGACGACGCGCGCGGCATTGAGTGGCTGACGCTCACTTACACCGACCCCGACAACGACGGGCGCTCGGACGAGGTGACGTCCCAGACCTGGGGCGGCCACGGGCTCTCGGTCTCGTACGACTTCGTGAGCCGGATCACCACGGTGACCGACCGGCGCGGCAACCCGTGGGTGTACCGCCACAACGACGACGGCCAGATGACCAGCGTGGCCGACCCCATCACCGCCACGACCTCCTACGAGTACAACGACGACGGGCTGGCCACCAGGATGGAGCTGCCGCTCGGCCGCGTCACCGAGTACGCCTACGACGAAGGCGAGAACCCGCGCAGGCACGGCAATGTGGTGCGGATCACGGTGACGGAGGACGGACGCGGCGCCAACGGCTCGAGCTCCGTGCTCGTTACAACGATCGAGTACGACTCGGTGACCAACCAGCCGTCGATGATCACCGATCCGCGCCAGGCCCTGACCTCGATCACGCGCGACAGCAAGGGGCTTGCGCGCGTCATCTCCCGTCCGGAGTCGAGCGTCACCCAGATCGACTACAACGAGTTCGGGCAGCCCACCAAGGCCACCAATCCGAACGACAACGTCACCGAGTTCACCTACTTCGACGGCGGACCATCCACCGGCTACCTGAGCCGCAAAGTGGAGGACCCGGGAGGTCTCGGGCTCACCACCCGTTACGAAACCGACGCACGGGGCAACGTGACCGAGGTGACCGACCCGCGCGGCGTGCGCCACACGACCGAGTACAACGAGCTCGATTGGCGGGTGTCGTCGACCGCGGCAGAGATCGGCTCTGACGACGGTCCCGACGCGCCGATGCTGGGCTACACAACGGTCTACGGCTACGACCGGAACGGCAACCTCGAGACGGAGCGCCTGCCGTTCGGGGAGACGGGTGCTTCGAGCACCACGAACACCTACAGCTACGGTGTGCTCAACCATCTGGAGACTACCGAGCGCGAGATCGGTCTGGGCGAATCCACGCTCGAGACCCGCACCTACGACGCCAACTTCAATCTCGAGACGGTGACCGACCCCGAGCTCAATGTCACCAGGTACACCTACGACCCGCGCAACCTGGTCGATACCGTGACCCGCGGCTTCGGCTCGCCGGAGGCCTCGACCGACACCTTCGTCTTCAACGCCGACCGCGAGCGGACGACCGTGACCGACGGTCGGACCCACCCCTGGACGACCGCGTACGACGGCTACGGCCGGGCGAAGAGGACGACCGACCCGGTGGGCAACTACGCGGTGTCGAGGTACGACAACAACGGCAACCTGACCGAGTCCCAAAGCTACGACGCGGCGAACACGCTTCTGGCCGAAGGCGGTGGTGTGTACGACCTCCTGAACCGAAGAACCGGGTTCAACCAGACCCTGTTCGGTGCCGGCGACCCGGCGACCGAGGGCCCCTTGAGCTCGACGACCGTCTACGACCCGGCTTCGAACGTGACCGCGACGACCGACTACGAGAGCCGGACGACGAGCTACCGGTACGACAAAGCCGAGCGGCTGATCGAGACAACCGACCCGGCAGGCAACCGGATGGCGTACACGCTCGATGCGAACGGCAACGCGAGTCTGACCCAGTCGATTGAGAAGACCGCCGACGGCGCGGGCGAGGTGACGGTCCCTTACACGGCGACCTACGACGCTCTGAACCGCCGGGTGACCTCGGCCGACGTCTTGGGCAACACGACCCGCACTTCCTACGACGCGCGCTCGAACGTGATCCGCTCGCGCGATCCGGAAGACTTTCTGACGACGTACGCCTCCGACGGGCTGCACCGGTTGACGAAGCCCGATCGCACCGACGGGATCTCGGGCGACGACAAGTACGACAAGAGTTCGCGCTTCGAGGAGTACAAAGACGCTAACGGTAACCGGACCACCTACACCTACGACGCGCTCGACCGTAAGGAAACGACGACCTATCAGGACGGGACGAGCGAGGTTCTGGCCTACGACCCGGCTTCGAACGTCATTCAGATCGCCGACGCCAACGGCACGACGATCGGCCAGGTCTTCGACCCGGCCAATCGGATGAGCTCGCGGTCGATCATCCCGGGAGGCGCTGTCGAAGGTGTGACCACCGAGACCTACGACTACGACGGCCTCTACCGGACCACGCGGGCGGTTTCGGGAAGCGTGACGACGACCTTCACCTACGACTCGCTGTCGCGGATGACCTCGGAGGGCACGAGGATCGGCACCGGGCCGCTGGCCATGACGAAGACCGTCTCGTACCAGCACGACAAGGTCGGCTCGGCGACCAAGATCGGCTATCCCTCGGGCCATGAGGTAACCCAGACGTTCGACCCGCTCGACCGGCCGCGGGTGATCTCGACCGGAACGGCGGGGAGCCCGGATCCTGTGGCCCAGGCCGCCTCCTACGGCTACCGCGGTCCCGATCTCATCCAGACCAAGGCCCTCGGCAACGGAGTCTCAGGTGAGATGACGTTCGACTCGGCCAAGCGCATGACCGGTCAGAGCTTCCTGCCGGGCGCGGCGGCGGGCCCCGACCCGGTCGCGGCTCTCGAAGAGCAGATCGCCTGGAGCCCGCGGTATTTGAAGACCGCCACTACCCGCGGCGATCTCGGCAATCGCGGCTTCCAGATGGGCTACGACGGCGCGGGGCGGGTCACCGAAGCGGCGAAGCTGCCCGATCCCGCGGGCTCGGTTCTGCCGAACTCCGCTTCGACGCCGGGCTTCTCGGCCGATGCCGCCGAGGCATATCAGTACCAGTTCGACAAGGCCGAGAACCTGATCGCCCAGACCTCGGTCGAGGACGAGATCGGCGAGGCCGAGAGCCTGCCACCGTCGAACCGCAACCGCCCGACCTCGATCAACGGCTTGGCCCTCGCCTACGACCTGAACGGCAATCTCACCCAGAAGGGCAAGAGCCGTTACTTCTACGACTACCGCAACCGGCTGGTGCGCGTGGCCCGCGAAGATCTCCTGGGCGGGCCGCTCGAGGACGTGGCGACCTACACCTACGACGCTCTCAACCGCAGGGTCGAGCGCGAAGTCGGCGTCCGGAGGAGCCAGACGGTCTGGCACCGCTGGAAATCGATCGAGGAGTACCGGGTGGAGACCGACCCGGCGACCTCGATCGAGACCGAGGAGCTGTCGGCGGTGCGCACCTTCGGGCTGGGGCTCGACGAGATCGTCAACCAGGCGGTGGACGTCGATGGCGACGGCACGCTCGAGACCGAGACCGTGCCGCTCTACGACTCGACCGGGAACCTCGCGGCTTCGACCGGCCCGGACGGCAGAGTGGTCGAGCGCTATGAGTTCACACCGTTCGGTGAGCGGACGATCTTCGCCGATGCCACGCCGCCGGCGGTCGAGCAGGTGCGGACCGAGGGCTCGAGCCTCGTCCTCGAGCTGACCGAAGCGGTCGATCCGGACGACTTGGAAGAGGCTGTCACCGCCGAGGCCCTCCGTCTGACCGATACGGCCGCGGCCATGAACCTCCCGGTCACGGTCACCCAGCCGGTCGAAGACGGCCGGCAGGCCCAGAGGCGGCTAGTGGTGGATCTGGGCTCGGTCCCCGCCTCGGGTGACGCCCTCGAGCTCGTGATCGAACCCGAGGCCCTGGTCGACCTCTTCGGCAACCGGCCGAGCGCGGACTACGTCCTGGCCTTCTCCTGGCCGGCCGCCGACAGCGTCGTCGAGGACCTCTCCGATCCGCGGCTCGTAACCGTGGACTACAAGGACGGCGGGCTCCGAGTCCAGCTCTCCGAGACGCCGGACCCGGCGCTCGCGGGTGCGGCGATCACCCTCGACGGCCAGCCCACGTCCTGGAGCCTAGCGGCCAACGGCTACCGGCTCCTGGGTTCGGACTCGGTCGGCAACGGCACCCACACGCTCGAGATCGCGACCGGTCCGATGGATCTGGCCGGCAAGGGCGTCTCCGAGACCCTCACCCTCGACTTCCACCTGGCCTCGTCCCTCGCCGGCTGCCCGCCGGACATCCTCTGCATCTTCACGGACGAACGTCGCCTCTACGACACGCCCAAGCCGGGTGAAGTCGCGACCTCGACCGTGGGCAACGACCACGGCTTCCACGGCAGGCCGGTGGACGAGGAGACCGGTCTCGTCTACGTCCGCAACCGCTACTACGACCCCGAGATCGGGCGCTTCATCACCGCCGACCCGATGGGGTACGTGGACGGGCCGAGCTTGTACCAGTACGCGGGCAATAGCCCGTTCAATGCCAGCGATCCGTTGGGGCTCGAGAGTCGTTCAAAGTACCGACCGATCGTCGAGCGAGGCGTACAAGCCATGCGTGAGCATGCCGAATTCTGTAAGGCGAATCCACTTGAACTGGACTGCCAGGGGTTGATCGCGGGGTCGTTGATTCGGCGATTTGGGGATGACGCGAACGCTAAACGCGCGAGGGTCTTGGACACGATCGGGACGGAAGCTAACTCTGCTCTGTTTGTAAACGGCATCCTGAATGATTCCGAGAGGGCGACCTTCTATGCTGACGAGACGGCCAAGATGCTTGGACGGTCCGTCACTCCGATCTGGAACCCGACGCGAAGTGGGGTTGAGGACATTCTTCAGACCACGTTTGTGAACAAGCTCAACCTTCCAGACGAGACGACACGCTTGGTGGTGAAGACAGTTCGCGGTCGCCTCGGACAGCTAGGTGCCAACGAGTCTCTGACCCTTGTGGGCCACAGCCAGGGGGCAGCGATTTCGACCTCAAGCCTGTCGCACCTGAGCGAAGCGGAGCGGTCGAGGATCGACTTCATCTCGATCGGTGGAGCTTCTTATACGTTCCCGTCAGGACTGCGTTCGACGACGGCCTACATCAACACGCGAGACATCGTGCCGATGGGCGCGGGTGCAGGCGCACCGCTCGTCAACGATTTGGCCCATGCCAATCCGAACGTGACCGTCCACTACTCGTCCTTTGGGAGGCCCTTCGACTTCCCGAACACGCACGGGGTAGACGACTATAGGCGGCATAGCGCAGCGACCTCGGCGGCCGGTCCCATCGGTGCTGAGGTGAATCGGGTACGCGGGTCGCTTCGCGGCGCGTTGTCTAGGTGGACGTCACCTTGGTACTGGTACAATCGCCTCGCCAGCTCGCCGTGACGAGTCGAACTAACAGCGGTCGCCTAGCTTTAGTCGTCGGCCTGCTGTTCGTGTGGGCAGGCTGCTTGAAGTTTGAGCAGGTCGACATCAGCGACTATCCAGATGTGCCGTTCTTGGCCGGACGGTGTATCGAGCTTCAGCAGCCGATGTTTCTAGTCAAGAGAAATGAGAACAACTTAGAGCCGCAGGTGAGGAACGCACTGGTGCGACCCGGAAAGCTCTTCGCCCCTTTCTCGGTCGATGAATACCGAAGCGGTGACTACGAGCCGGATGACCTATCCGAGGTACTGCGGTTGATTGAAGCTGGGTCTCGAATCCAGCTCGACCGCGTGTGGGACTTAGAGGCCTTTGAAGGCTCGATTCCCGCCCTGACGGCACAGATGGAGCACGATGGGCAAACGCTCACCGTCAACGTGATTCGCATTCTGGACGATGTGTGGTACTCAGCTCTAGACAAAGGGGAACTTCATCCCACCGAACGCGCCGAAGTAGCGGGTCGGGAAATCTTGGACGCGCGCTACGCACGTTTCTGTGACGAGGTGCCGGTCCAGAACTCGGTGCGAGGTTTTCTACTTCTTGATCCGAATACCCTCGATGGTGCGTGCGGTGCTTTCTTCGGAGATCTCGACGTGCTCGCGTTCGATCTCGATGCTTGTGGCGCTTCCGGCTTTGTGCTTTTCGTAGAGCCAGGCGGCCAAAACCTTGGTGGTAACTCCGCCGGCGATCGTCAACACGAATCTGGTGGCGACTTCGGCAACACCAAGGTCGCTTCTTTCGAATCCGCTTGAACCGAGTTCGCTTTCAACGCCCTCCGGGATGTCTTGCTTGATGTGATGCCGGAGTATCGGCTTGGTGTACTTACGGAACCGCTACTACGACCCCGAGATCGGGCGGTTTATCTCAGTTGATTCTAAGGAGTACCAGGACGCACCGAGCCTCTATCAGTACGGGCTAAGCGACCCCTTCAACAATGTGGACCCGATGGGGAAAGAGGTCTATCTGGTGTATCGGGAGTTCAATAAGGACTGGTTACGAGAACGCTATCCCAAGGTAGGCCACGTGTTCCTCGCGTTCGACGGCCAGGGACTCGAGGATCCGGGGAAGTGACGGAGGTTGGTCCGAGACCTTGGAAAGCAAGAGGAGCCTCCCCGTAACCCCAACCCTGAAGCCGAGACGTTCTCCTTTCACCCGTGGAAGGTTCGAGAGGTGGGCGGCGCTCAGGACTCGAGCAACGACCTGGGTGGGACAGTCTGCACGATGGGTTCGTTCATTGGCTACAGCGACAAATTTGACCAGAGGACCTTCCAAGGACTCGAGGGAGGGGCTCTTCAGTCGCAGATTGTGCCTTTGGGCGTCACGCAGGATGTACAGGAGCGCTTGTATCGAGTGGCCATTGCGTCGCGCAACATCAACAACAAATCGCCACTGAGTGGCGACATCGGGACGTACAAGCTCGGTACGAATAACTGCGGCACCTGGGCGAAGCACATCCTAGAGTCGAATCAAATTGCGTTGCCGAACGAGGCTAAAGACTGGAACGAAGGTATTGGACTTGGTGGCAAGTGGGACACGAATCCCAGGACTGGTGGCGTTATTGAGGGAATCACTCAAGGTGTATGTATCGGAGGTCTCACCGCGCGTCAGATCGGTGCTGCGGCGCGGAAGCCCAAGGACAGTTGGGAGGCCGGGATTCCGAGCTACGAACCTACGCCACCGGCACCGCCAGGGACCCCGCCAATCGGCAATGAGAGAGGCTGTGTAGATCAGGTGACACAGCGACGAATCGGTTGATGTCAACACCCGAAAGCCAGTTTGGTCAGGGGACACTTCTGACCATTCTGTTCTTGAGTCTGGCGATTCTCGGTTCAGTTACAGGTTGCGGGGCCTGCGAGGACGACTACGACGGTGCACTAAACTGCGGCCGGCTGGAGCGGACTCGCTTAGTCGGTGAATGGCGTCTGCGGGAGTTTCAGCATGCCGGAGTTAGTGCAGAGATACCGACAGACGTTGATGAGCACTTCGTGTGGGATTCCAACGATGCGTTCATTGGTCTCCATATCGCCTCGCCGCCATGGTGGGTCCTGGATGAAGCCAGGCCTCTGCTCAAGATTCCACTGAAGCGGATGCGCCCGTTGCCTATAAGGTGCCGTCTCCGACATCGACCATCTGGGGGTCGAGATAGTAGTAGACCCCAAGAAACTCGACCGAGAGGGTGTAGCTGTAGGTGCGCTTCACTGTCGCCTCTTCGTGCTTCACGACAACGTCGCCGGGGCTCACTCTCCACTTGAGATCGAGCCGGTCGGTTTCCGGCCTCATCGGGTGGATGGTGAGGTCGTGAAACCGCCACGGACAAATCGGTTTCTGCTCTCGGCTTCCGAGATCGAAACCGTAATGAGTATCCTGTCACCGCTTTGCGGCTCAATCTTCTCGGCGGGCTGACTTGGCTTTGGCCTCGCGGAGGAGGTCGACCGCCGCCTGGCCGATCACTCGGCGCTGGGAGGCGGTCTTGGAGTCCTCGAGAGTCAGGATGCCGGCGTCGAGGTCGACGTCCTTCCACCGGAGGCCGTCCAATCCCCCGCGAAGGGCCGAGCCTCGCGGGAGGCCACAGCGTCTGCCCGCCCCTCCGGGTGGCGCGTCCGGCATGCTGCGGGTGTAGAAGGGGAACCAGCCCCGAAAACGGCAAAGCCGCCGAAAGACGGCGACGCAAAGCCACGGGTCCGAGACCCACCTCCAGACCGCCGAGCTGCCGAAGGGCACTGAGGAGGTGGAGTCATGAGACGGACGACACTGGATGGGGTCTTCTTCGGGATCCTGCTACTGGTCTCGGTACAGGCGGCTGGAGCTTCCGCGCCACACCCCGTGGCGGTGTCGCCGGGGAGTCCGACGGGCTCGATGATCGGCGACACGTGTCCGACCTTCAGCTGGGGTTCCGTCGCCGGGGCTCGCTCGTACGAGCTGGTCGTCTACCGGCTGGGCGACGGGGGCGAGGAGGCAGAGCCAGTGCTGCGGCAGAGCTTCGCGGGTTCGGTTTCTAGCTGGACACCCTCACTCGCCCGCTGCCTGGAGCGGGGCGGACAGTACGCCTGGACTGTCCGCGCTACCGGCGAGAACGCGAACACTGGGTGGTCGGCTCCGAGCTTGTTCGAGGTGGCATCGGGCCCGAGCGAGGTGGAATTCGAGCAGGCTCTGGCATTGGTGCAGCGTTACCTGGAACAGCACGATGGTCCGCCTGATCGGGCTCCGGAGCCGGAGAGCGGGGGCCCTCTCTCTGGGGCTACCCCTCCTGCGACCAGCGCCGCGGCGTCGAGAGTCGCGGTCGAAGCGGAGGCTTCGACTGCGGGGCCATCGGTGCTCGCCCTTGAGCCGCCGGTTATCCCAACGGTCTCACTGGTTACGGAAGGGGCTCTCGTAGTTGGGACCGCCACGCCGCTAGCGGACGTTCACGTGGTCGGCAGGCCAGCGATCGGGAGCCTGTTACTGGCCCCGGACGAGCCGTCCGCCAACCAAAGCTCGGAGATTCTCCTGGCCGAGGACGACGACGGCACCTACGGGATGGTGATTCGGTACGACGGACAGATCAGCAACACGCTGGAGATCTGGGGCCGCTTTCAACGATGGGAGTCCGGCCCCTGGCTGACGATCCATCGCGACACCGGAACCACGACCTTCAGAGGACCGTTGGTTGGCATCGATCCGGATCCACCGTGTTACAGCGACACCCACAGATTCGTAAGCTGCGGCAACGGCACTGTGACGGACACGGCTACGGGGCTGATCTGGCTCGAGGATGCGGACTGCTTCGAGAGAA
Organism: bacterium; assembly: GCA_024224155.1. Taxonomy (NCBI): domain Bacteria; species bacterium. The sequence goes on along the minus strand of JAAENP010000364.1, from coordinate 41,973 downwards.
TGCTTTACCAGAGTGCCAACGAGGCCGCCGCGGCTTTCTGGGATGGCGCAACGGGCTATCCGGGAGATGGTGACTGCGGCTTGACGGACGGCTCCCGACCCGGAGACTGGCGCCTCGCGACTGCGGAAGAATTCAAAGCGCTTTTCAACGAGGACTGTGAGGACCCGCCCGAGATCATGGGCAATGGAACGGCCGATGCCGAGGTCAACTGCTACTCGGAGTACCCCTGGGCGGGACCTCTGCGGTCAAGCTACTGGACGATGGAAACCGTCCCCTGGGTCCCGGACAAAGCGAGGACAGCGAACGTCAACGTCGCTTCGATTGGCTCCCATGTCAAGTGGGTTGAAAGCGCCGTTTGGCCGGTTCGAGGCCCGATGCGTGGTGGAGAGTGAAACGGTGAAAGGACACTCATTCCGCCGGCGGGCGCATTCGCTAGTGAAGCGCAACGACAAGAGAACGCGCCTGGGAATGCTCAGAGCTCGAGACCTGGCGTGCCCGGACGGATCGGCCTCTCCCCTCGGCTCCGGAAATCAAGACCTGAATGAGTATCCTGTCACCGCTTTTCGCTTGAAAGCCTCACATCAGATCGAACGCCATGGGAAGGCATGCCGGCCCTTGACCTAGTCCGCGATGCAATAGCTTGGTGGAAGACTCAGCTTCGCGAAATCGAGAGCGATATCCGCGTGCCGGTCGGAGCCGGGCGGCACGCCAGCCCAGGACCCGGAAAAGGGGCGATGCTGCTCGTTGACTACAACGGTCCCTGGCGGGGACTATCCTAGCGGCAGCTCCCTAGAAACTTCGTCCCCGGCTCGGTCAGAGTCACCATGTCGCCGGTGTCCATGTCGGTGAGCATGAGCGTAAAGGGCGCGGGGCCGCCCCTCGTGGTTACATCCACGAAGAAACCGCCAACTTCTATGCAGTCGTCCATAACGTCGAGGAGCACGTCCGTCGAGCCCTTAAAGAGGATAGCGCTGTCGTTGTCGGCCTGAAAGACTTCGAAGCCTGGCACCTCGGCCATGATGTCCCCGTTCGGCCCCTCGAGGCATACAACGCCTGGTCCCTGGACGCAGTCCGGGCCAGCGTGCATCGTGCATTCCCCAGTGACCTTACCTACCTTCTTATTCTTCCTTCCCTCGATCTCGATTAGGAACCAATCTGGATCATCGTCGGTAAAATCAAATTCTTCGAATATAAGCTCCCCTGGCGGCGTGAACTCCGCCGTCCCGGGGCGCTTCGTTTTGGAGACGTCAGTCCAGACGACATCATCCACCAACTCAGTGCTGTCGCAGACTTCTCCGTCCGAACCCGCCCACACGCTGACCTCAAAAGACGCTCCCTTCACCTTGCGTCCGTTGCGAGAGGCGGTCACCGTGCAACCAATGGTGACGTTGTCTACATTGATCAACTGGTCGGAAGGATCGAGTGCGATGCAGAGGCTCCCGCCGACGTCTTTGGCGCGCAACCCGTTCGCTTGTAGGACGATCTTAGCCGTGCCCCAAGCGTCTTGCGCTTGGCTGAGGCCGGGGAAGGCCAGTGCGCTCAGCACCATTGCTATGCCAAGGCGTTTCAGTGAGTCAGATCTGTGCATGGGAGCCTCCTCTGTTCGAATTTGAGTCAGATAGTACACGACGATCGGGGACGGTGACGGCAACAGCAAGAGGATGCGCCTGGGACCGTTCAGAGCCCCAGACCTGGAGCGTCACGGACGAATCGGTCTCTTTCCTCGGCTCCGGAAATCAAGACCTGAATGAGTATCCTGTCACCGCTTTGGCGGGGCCTTTGCCGGCGGCGGCGTGCGGACCCACCCGAGCGGGTGGTTCCGGAAACGCGGACGGGTGGAGCGTCGTGCTTTTTGTCAGGTTTCGTGATCCGGCGGCAATGTAAATAGATAGAGGCGGCTCAATGGAGCTCCAGTGGGTTCAGGTGCAGGGTGAAAGAGCGAAGCCAAGCCGAAGCACTGGTCGGGTTCGAGCATGATCAACTTTGAACTAGGTTTGAACCTTGCGGCAGGAGCGGTCCTTCTCACGGGCGCGATCTGGTCGATGCGAACTCGCGACCTGGAGCAGCAGGACAATCTGAAAGCCGCTTGTCTGGCGTCTCTTCTGGCGAGTTTATGGCTCGGGGGCTGCGTTGTCCTGATGTTCAGGTACTGGGGGCAAATGAGCGAGGCCCAGCTCGTGATGGCCGGTCTTGCCGCCGGCTGTTTCTTGGTCAGCGCGGTCTTCATGGGCACCCGTGCCTATCTGATACGCAAGGCTCGATAGTAGAGGGAATCCGGCTGAGATCGGCCCGCGACGGGTCGGCCGGTAGAATCTCCGCCGTGCATGCCGGCCCCGATTCGGCCCAGGTCCGAAAGGAAGCGCCTTCCCGCGCGATGAAAGGCAGATCGGCCCGCCTTCTGCTGCTGGCAACGTCTGTTCTCGTCGCTCTGGTCGTCGCGGAGCTGGGCTATCGGGCCGCGCTCCTCAGCGACGGCGAGCGGTTTCGGAAACTCAAGGACCCGGCGCTTTATGCGGACTACTTCTCCGAGGACCTCCATTGGAAGCTCCATCTGCTGCTGGATGGAGAGTCCAAGCCGCCTCGGCGCCCGCACCCGGTTTTGGGCTGGGTGGGGAAGTTCTCGAGAGCGGACTTGCGTCACCGGGACTCGGCCCGACTCGCGGGGCGCCGGCCGGTTCTGCTTTACGGCGACTCGTTCGCCGAGTGCGCCGGGGACGTCGCCTGCTTCGAGGACATCCTCAATCGGGATCGTGAGTTCAGCGAAGAGAACTACCTGCTCAACTACGGCGTCGGTGGCTACGGAGTCGACCAGTCCTTGCTTCTGCTCCGGAACACGGTCGAGCTCTTCGATGATCCCTTCGTGGTCTTCAGCCTCTTTCCCTACGATCTCGCCCGCAGCGCGCTTTCGATTCGCATTGGCCAGAAGCCTCGCTTTGAGGTCGTCGACGGCGCATTGGAGTTGGAGCCGACGCCGATCTATGAGAGTGCCGAGGCGTTCGTCGCGGATCATCCGCCGCGCGCGGTGTCTTATCTCTATCGAAGAGCCGTCTTCAGCGACCTGTTGCCGGCGTGGCTCTCTCGGACGCTTCGCCGAGAGGCTTGGCAGCGCCAGCGCAAGATCGAGGTCAGCGAGGGGATTCTGTCAGCGACTCTCGGAGAGCTGAGGCGACGCGACCTCGGATTCGTCTTTCTCGTGTTTCACGGCGAGCGCCCGTCGGACAACCCCTTGTTCGGTGGCAGCGATTGGCGAGAGGAGTTTCTGCGCCGCTGGCTCGAGGGGAACGGCGTGCCCTACATCTGGTCGAAGGACGTCGTGGCGGGGGATCGCGGCTCCCGCGGTTCTCGGAGTTCTCGGGAGTGGGGCTCGGCGACTCCCGCTCGCTACATCGACCCCGAGAGCTCCCACCCCACGGAACACTTCAATCGGATCGTGGCGCGCGAGATCAGACGGCGGGTGCTCGCGAGCGGGAAGTCTGGCGCGGGCCGAGACCGGCCCTAGAGAGACACGGTCTCGAGTGGCGCGACCTGGGCCAGGGCGTCGAAGTCCCGGTCCCGGTGGACGACAGCCAGCGAGTTCCGCAGGGCGCACGCGGCAATCAGGCAGTCCGTGCCGGAGCGCACCGTGAGCCCGAGCCGTCTCGCCGAGCGATAGAGCCCGACGGCTTCTTCAAAGATGCTCGCCTCGAGAGACGATTCGACCATGGGCAGCGACAGCATGGCTTCCCGGGCCAATCGGAAGGCTCGCTGGTCGTCGAAGCCCTGGAGCACTTCCTGGATGACCGGCAGGCAGGTCACGACTTCCTCGAAGTCGAGGTGAGCTTCGAGATCCAGGGGCCGTCGCTTGCGGAACACCTCGACCCAGATCGAGGTGTCAAGAAGAAGCACGTTCGGCCCGTTTGGCTTTCGGCTGGTCGCCCCTCATCTCCGCCAGCTCGCCTCGCCACAGCCCGGAGCCGCGCAGCTCGAGGATTTTCCTGGCTTTCGCCCGCCGCACGAAATCCTCGAGCGCCCTGGTGACTGCTTTCGAGTAGGTGCGCTCGCCGCTCAGGCGCAGGGTCTCTTCGAGAACGTCCTCGGGAAGCACAAGATTTGTACGTTTCATGTGTATATTGTGTAATCCGGCTCGACTCCGGTCAAGCGAAGTTGGAAGGCTCATGCCATTCGAACGGCCCGGCTCCTGCCAGAGTTCGCGCGCTCCGAGCATGTCTTGTCAGGCTCTTCGCGGTAGAATGCTGACAGAACCAAGGGATGACTTACCGTCCACGCCTCGTACTGCGCCGAGCTGAGATACCTCAGCGCCGAGTGGAGCCGGCGGAAGGAGCCGGAGAGTGCCATTCGACTATCAACCGACTCTGAAAGGCGACCTCGTCGAACTCAGACCGCTTCGCGCCAAGGACTACGACAGCCTCTATGCGGTCGCCGCCGACCCACTGATCTGGGAGCAGCACCCGGTCAAGAACCGCCACGAAGAAACGAGCTTCCGGGCGTTCTTCCGTGAGTCCCTGGCGTCAGGCGGAGCGCTGATCGTTATCGATGCCAAAGCTCAGCGCGTAATTGGGTCTGCGCGCTTCCATGACTACGACGAGGACCGAGATGAAGTGGAAATCGGTTGGATATTCCTGGCTCGGTCGCACTGGGGAGGAATCTATAACGGGGAGCTGACGCGCCTCATGTTGCGGCATGCGTTTCGGTTTGTGAGTGGCGTTGTCTGGCTTGCCGCTCCACAGAACCTGCGCTCGCAGCGGGCCGTGGAAAAGGTCGGCGGTGTGCGGGTGGGATCGAGGCCCGACGATGGCGGTCGCGACAGCCATGTGTACCTACTCACTGAGTCAGCGCTTGCTAGCCCTTGAAGTGGCGTGCTCCTCAGTGTGAAACCACGATACGAATCCGTCAGCAGGATCAAGAGTTGTGCCGAGTTGAGGGCCGTTAGAGCCTCCGAAGCGGACGTCTACCGCTACGGCTCGGCGGTCCCGGCTGAAGGGCGGGCTAGCCGCGCGCGGCCAGGCCGCGGATGTGATCCCCGAGACGGAGGGTGAGGGCAACGATGGTACTCACGGGATTGGCCGTGCCGGCATTCGGGAAGGTGGCGCCGCCTGAGACAAAGAGGTTACGCGTGCCGAAGACGAGGTTGTTGGCGTCTACCACACCGGATGTCGGGTCGGACCCCATGCGACAGGTTCCGGACGTATGTGACCGCCACCAGGGGAACTTCTCGCGTCCGCTGCCTTCGACAGCGCGCAGGTCCGCTCTGGTCTCGGCCACGAAGGCTCTGCAGCGCTGGAACGTGCGCTGGTCGCGGTCGGAATAGGTAAGTCTGAGATCCGGCAGGGGCAGGCCCCTCGAGTCCGTGGCGCTGTCGCCGAGCGCCACGCGGTTTTCGGCCTGGGGCTCGATCTCCGGCTGCACGCGCCACCGGAGCCTGTCGGAGTCCAAGACGTCCAATTGGTAGTGTGCGGCGTTGAGTCCCTGCTTGCGGTAGAGATCGTTGAGGGCATAGGTCCTGTAGCTGCCATGCGTGACATTGATGGGCCTGGACGGGACGAGGCGAATCTGAAGGCTCGGGTGGACCGCGAAGTAGCGCCCGACCTGACCGTGCCGGTTGCCGAGACCTTCCCCGTCCGGCGAGCGCGACAGTAGGAGGAGTCTCGCGCTTTCGATGGCTCCGGCGGCCACCACGAAGTAGCGTGCGGAGATCTTCCGCACATCTCCGCCCGTGATGGGCCGTGCCTCGAGGTGGTCCACGGTGGCGCCGTCCTGGGTGACGATGCGCGTGACCTGGAGACCCGGTAGCAGGGTACCCAGAGGGTGGGCCTCGAATCTGGAGAGTTCGTCCTGCGCCAGCCGGACCGGGCGCCCGCTTCTTCTGGACCGGGGCACTCGAAAGAACGGGCGAGGCGCACCTTCGACCCGTACGTCTGGGTTGCCGGGGGGCTGGCGGAGGGGCACGGGGTAGGGGCACTCCCGCGGGGGCTCGGCCGCCGGCACCACGTCACCGCCCCGCACGCTCAGGAGCTGTTCGGCCTCGCAGTAGTAGGGGACGAGGTCTTCGTAGCTGATCGGCCAGTTGGTCCACAACCCGTGGTTCGTCCGCATCCGAAAGTCGCTGGGCCAGAGTCTCGTCGAAACGCCGCCCCAGAGCCTGCTGGTTCCTCCGACCCCGATGGCGCGCGTCGAGTTGAGCGGGTACTGCACCTCCCCGCTGTTGCGATAGGCGAACAGATCACCGCGGAGATCCTCTCCGGAGTCCGTCTCGGGTCTCGGGCCCGCTTCCACGATGATGGTGTTGAGCCCCGCGTCGGCAGTGCGGAGCGCCAGGTGCATGCCGGCGAATCCGGACCCGATGACGCAGACGTCCCAGGGCTCCGGATGCCGAGGGCAGGCAAGGGTCGATGCCGCCAGTGCGCCCGCGCCGGCGAGGAACTCCCGTCGTGTGATTGCCATGCGCTTGTCCTCCATCGGGCAGGGTTGGCCGTCTGGAGTCCAGCCTATGGCTGGCTTCCCGAGCGCCGCACCACTTGTGAGGGTAGGGCCGTGGGCTCAGATGTCTCGGTTGCGACTCAGTCGTCGCTCTACCCAAATTCGAGGCACCTCGAACGAGAAGTCGCCACGCCGGCGAAAGCGCTGCCCCATAGAGGGGGGTCTTTGCTCTCGGCTTCGGAGGTCAATGCCGGGATGAGTACTCTGTCACCGCTTTTCCCGGCGGAGGCGGACACTCGTTTCGGCAGAGTCCCGCCCCCGCTTGTTCAGTCAGGCGCCGGGTGTCCGTCGCCTACTTCTGACCGCCGCCGACATCCACCATCTGGGGATCGAGATAGAAGTAACTTCCGGCGAACTCGACCGAGAGGGTGTAGCTATAGGTGCGCTTCACCGTCGCCTCTTCGTGCTTCACAACAACGTCAGCGGGGCTCACTCTCCACTTGAGATCGAGCCGGTCGGTTTCCGGCCCCATCGGGTGGATGGTGAGATCGTGAAACCGCCACGGCCACACTACCTGAGCTGCTACCTTCTTGAAACGAAGAACCGCCCCTCCCATGGGAACCTGGATGTCGCCCTTGGTTGGCTGGCTCCCCGCGTAGTCGGAGAACAGCTTGATCTCGAAGATCTCGTAATCCCCGGTGGGTTCGATTGCGGCATAGAGTGTGATGTCTGCTGGTTGCTCTGTCATCTGAGTTCCTCCTTCTGTTAATTCAGGTTCTTGACTTGCGTCGGTGAGTCGGGCCCCGGAGAGCTAGTTCATGGCCACACCCCCATGTCACGGCACAGACGCTCGAACGCTCGGCGGCGGAAGCCTTGCCTGTGCAGCTTGGCGACGATGGGCCTCGCTTCCTCGATCCGACCGAGCCGCAGCAAGGCCTGGGCTCGGGTCGCGCCGTGCTGTGGATCGGACGACTCGCCGTTTGCGCGTTCGATAGCTTCGAGGGCACGCGAGAACGCTGCCGCGGCCTCGTCACCGCGCTCCAGTTGAAGATGAACCTCTCCGAGTGCCAAGAGACTGTGGCTATAGAGCCTCGGCATGGTCGAGTCACCCGGATTGTCCTCCAGGATGGCCCTGGAGATTTCCGTGGCCTCCGCTGCTTTCTGCAGAGCTTCCTTGGCAAGGCCCCGTTGCCAAAGAACATTGGCGAGACCTGTGCGGGCGTGCGCCAGCTCCCACTTCCAGTTGGTGTTGCTAGCGTCGATGGCGATCAGGCGCTCTAAGATCGCTTCCGCGGCTCGGAGGCGTTCCTGCCCTTGCTTCGACTCTCCGAGGTCTACGAGCGCGTTGCCGACCCGGGTATGAGCGACCGCCAGCTCGCGTTGCCAGGTCGAGTTCTCACCGTCGTGCTCGACGAGAGCCTGGTTGATCTCAAAGTACTCCTCATACCTGGGCAGGGCCTCGTCCAACCGGCCCGTTATCTCCAGAACCCATCCGATCTTTTCGTGCGCGATGCCGAGCAGCCACTGCCGGCGGGTGTTGGCCGGTTCCGCCGCCACCAGCTCTTGCAGGATCTCGAGGTTGGCTTGGTATTCATGCAGGGCGCCCTCGAGGTCTCCACTCGAAAGTAGCGCCCGACCGAGCCAGACATGGCTCCCGGCAAGGTCCGTCTGCCACTGGCGGTTCTCGGGCTGTTCGCTGACCAGCCGGCGCTTGATGTCCACGGAAGATCGAAACTCGTCAGCCGCGGCGGCGAGATTCCCCGCGGCGCTCAGCACCGAGCCGATGTTGTTGTGAGCGTAGGAGAGCTCGAGCTGCCAGTCGAGGTTCTCCGGGTCGCGTTCCACGAGCTCGCGCGAGACGTCCAGGTACGCTCGATAGCTCCCCAGCGCACCCTCCAGATCGCTGCGCTTCCAGTCCACGAAACCGACCCAGAAGTGCGCGGCTCCCAGCCAGGCCAGCCAGTCACCGTTGTCCGGCTCGCGCTCGGTCAGGTCCCGGGCGAGACCCAGGGACTCATTGAAGGCTTCCAGTGCGGCGGCGAGATCGCCCTGGTCCATTCGCACCTGGCCGATCTGGGAGAGGGTCTGAGAACGAAACAGTAGCTCTTTCGAAGTCAGCTCGGCCGCCGGGACGGCCGCGAAGTAGTCGAGCGCCTTGTCACCGATGGTGTCGAGCACCTCGAGCCGATTGACCGGCGCAAGCTTGGAGCGCAGGTCGCCGATCATGAAGCCGATCAAGTCCTCCGCCTGGTCGCGGCGCCGAGTGGCCTCGTCGCGCGCCACCTTGAGATCGAAGGTGTACTTGGCGCCGCCCAGCGCGAGCAACGCCAGGACGGCGGCGGCGATCAGTCGGCGCAGGCGGCGCTTGGGCTTGCCGCGGACCCAGCGCAAGCGCTCGAGGGCCTCGACCGCCGTCGGTCTGGCCGCCGGTGCGGCGGACTTCATGCGCCCGATGAGAGCCGCCAGGTCCTTGTCGACGCCGGTGGCGGGAAGCGTTTCGGCCCGGCGGGCGCGGCTGAGGATCTCGACCGAGTCGAGGCCGGCGGGGTAGGGAGAGGCGCCGGTGAAGAGCGCCTGCAGTAGGAGCGCGAACGAGTACATGTCGCTGGCGGTGGTGACCTCCTCGCCGCTCGCCTGCTCGGGGCTCATGAAGACGGGCGTGCCGACGAGCTGGCCGCGCCGGGTCCGAACGCTCGGTTCCCGGCCGGCCTCGGGGCCGCCGAGCTCCGGCATCAGTGCCGTGTCGGCCGAGGATTCGTCCGGGATGGCGAGGGTCCGGCCGTCCGGTGCCGCGACGGGCTCGGGCGCGTCGAGTTCCGGCGGTTCGGGCCCGGTCGGTTCGGGGCCGGTCGATTCGCTGGGCGCGGGCTCGCCCGAGCGCGCCAGTCCGAAGTCGAGCACCTTGGCTTCGCCCTCGGGCGTGACCATGACGTTCTGCGGTTTGAGGTCGCGGTGAACGACGCCCTGGCCGTGCGCCGCTTCGAGCACGGCGGCGATCTGGATCGCCACTTTCATCTTCTGAGCCGGCTCCAGCCCCTCGGCGATGGCCTCGGCCAGATCGCCTCCCTCGATCAGCTCGAGGACCAGGAAGTCGCTCTCGTCGCCTTCGATGTAGTTGTGGATGCGGCAGATGTTGGGATGCTCGAGCTGGGACAGGATGCGGGCTTCGCGTAGGAAGCGGGCCCGGGAGCCGGCGGCGAGGCGGTGCCGGGCGCGAATGGCCTTGAGCGCCACGCGACGCTGCAGGGTCTCGTCAAAGCCCACGTAGACTTTGCCCATCCCGCCCCGGCCCAGGAGCTGGAGTACCCGGATCTGGCCGACGCGCTGGCCGACGAGCGGGTCGGGGGCGGGCGCGGTCTGGGTGCCCCTGCCGTCGCCGGTACCGGCGACGCCGCGCGCCTCCGCTCGCACCGCTTCGCCGATCGCGTCGCCGTGGTCGCCCGCTTCGAGGTCGTGGTCGAGAAGCGATTCGACCTCGCGGCGCAGCGCGGCATCTTCGCCGCAGTTGTCGTTTAGAAACGCCGATCTCTCCTCGGGATCGAGGAGGACGGCGGCGGCGAAGAGTTCCCGGATCCGGGACCAGCTGTGAGGGTCCATCTGATTCTCAGGCCTCGGCGTTTCCAGCCGCCGGTGCCAGCTCCCGGCGCAGCCAGGCTCGGGCGAAACGCAGGTCGCGGTCGACGGTGGCGGCCGAGACCTCGAGGGCGTGCGCGATCTCCTGGTAGGTCAGGCCGCCGAAGTAGTAGAGCTCGACCGCCTGGCTCAGCCTGGCGTCCTGTTCGGCCAGGCGTCCGAGCGCCTCGTTGAGGTCCAATACGTCGCTCGCCGGCTGCTCGGGCTGGCCGTGGCCTTCGGACAGCGTGACCATGACCGCGCCACCGCCGCGCTTCTCGGCGCGGCGGGCCCGGGCGTGGTCGACCAGGACCCGGCGCATGGTCCGGGCGGCCATGCGGTAGAAGTGCACCCGGTCCTGCCAAGACAACTCGAGGTCCACCATGCGCGCGTAGGCGTCGTGGACCAGCTCGGTCGGCTGCAGGCTGTGGCCGGGTCGGTCGCGCCGGAGCTCGCGCCGGGCCAGGCCGCGCAACTTCTCGTAGACGAGAGGCACGAGCTCCTCCAACGCCTGCTCGTCACCATCTTTCCAGTCCCGCAGCATGCGGGTGATTGTTTTGGGCGATTTAGGTATGACCTCCCCCGGACGCTCGAGGCGCCGCGGGCCCTCCGACGGTCTGACAGTGACTTGCCAAACGTAGCCGAAACCGTGGGGGCGCGCAACTGCGAGATTCAACTGCATTATTTCCTCTCTATCCCTAAGAAGGCGCAAAAACGCCGTGAAGAACCTCATGGCTCTGGGGTGCCGGCGCGAGATTGCTCTGCGACAGCAGGTGGGGAAGCCCGTGCGAGGCGGTCACGGATGGACCCTGGCCAAGGTGTAAGCACGTGTGAACAAATTCATGAAGCTCCCGGTAGGGAGGACCTAGACTCATCACATGCGCTGGAAGGGGCGAGCAGTAGCTGTCGGAGCCGCCTGCCTTTTGGCCGTCGGGATCCTCGCCTGCGGCGCGCCGGTGGTCGAGGAGACGGCCGGTGACTCGCCCGCCGAGGCGGTCGAGTCGGCGGAGAATTCGGTTGCCGATGCGACGGGCGAGCCGGCTGCTGGGCCCGGACTCGAGCGCTCGCGCGACTACCGCACCGAGGTCGCGGCCCGGTTCCTGGGCGGTCTGCAGCGCGACCTGACGCCCGCCGAGGTCACGAGGGTCAAGGCGGCGACGGTCATGGTGCGCTCGCCGCGGGGGTCGGGGAGCGGGTTTGTGTTTCATCGCAATGGCGACGGCTCGCATCTGGTGGCCACGAACCATCACGTGGTCGATGGGCTGGAGGATTTCGGCTCGACGCTCGAGGTGGTGCTGGATTCGGGCAGTCCCCGGCAGGAGCAGCTCCTGGCTCAGGTGGTGGCGATGGACCCGGACGTGGATCTCGCGGTGCTGAAGATCCAGGAGCCCGAGCGGCCCCGGGAGGTTTTGGCTCTGGCGGTCGACGATGCGGTATTCGAGACCCAGTCGATCGTGGTCGCGGGCTTTCCATTCGGGGAGATCCTGTCGCGCTCGGGTCTGCCGGCGCCGACGCTCGGCAAGGGCTCGGTCTCGAGCCTGCGCCATGATGACCGGGGTGAGCTCTTCCGGGTGCAGCTCGACGCGGATGTGAATCCCGGCAACAGCGGCGGCCCGGTGGTCTCGGGTGGCGGCCAGGTGGTGGGGGTCGCGGTCGAGTCGGTCTCGGCGACCAACATCTCGTTCATGGTGCCGGTGTCGCGGCTGCACGATCTTCTGAACGGCTATGTGGTGGCGCTTCGCTATGAGGTCGAGGGCGGCGCCCGCGACAAGCTGGTGACGATCGAGTTCGACACGCGCGATCCGATGGCGCGGATCTCGGGCTTCGGGGTGAACCTGGTGGCCTCCGAAGGCGAGATTCCCCAGGTCGAAGCGGGCGAGGCGGTCCCGCGAGTGGGGAGCGAGCTGGCCCGATCGGCGCCACAGGGCGAGACGACCCAGCTCCGGGTCCGGGTGGCTCGCCAGCCGAGTGACCGGGTGTTTCTCCAACCCTGGTTTTCGAATCCGCGCGGCGGCCGGAACTTCGCCCCGTTCCGGGTGTCGCTCCTGGATTCCGGCCGGCAGTCGGGCGAGCTGAAGTGGAACGCCGAGGTCGAGCAGGGGTGGTCGGACGAGAAACCGAAGTGGGCCTCGGGCGGTGGCGTGCCGCTGACCGGCGACTGGCTCGAGCCGGACCCCGATGCCGGCGACGGCACTCTGGCCGGCGATCCCGAGGCGATCCCGGACGTGATCGCTCAGACTTCGTTCGCGCCCAAGAAGACCGCTACAGTGGCCGATGCCACGGCTTCGCTACTGCTCGAAGACGCCAAGAACCTGCTGCCGCACCTACTGTGGTCGTCGGACCAGAACGCCTTCTTCGCCCTGACCAAGGTGGGGGCGCTGCATCGGGTCGCGCTCGACGGTTTTCGTGAGACCCACCGGGTGCGGTTGTTCGAGGAAGCCTCGGCGATGGCGCAGAGTGCCATGGGCCTGGTGGTTGCGGTGCCGGGAAGCCAGCTGGTGCGCGTGATCGCCGAGGACGGTCTGCGGACGCTTCGAACGATCCGCGTGCCCGGCGTGTCGCAGCTCGTCTCGTCACCGCAGCTCAAGGTGGCCTATGCCGCCGACGAGAGGAGCCCGTGGGAGCTCTCGGTCGTCGATCTGCACCGGAAGCGAGTGGCCCGAACCTACGCGGCGCGCGAGGTCTCGCAGCGCTTTCGGCACCTGATCCGCCGTCATCCTGATGGCGTGGTCCTGAGCGAGTTCGACGCCCTGACGGTGTCACCCGACGGCAAGTACCTGTTTGCCGAGGGTTTCGAGTGCCTGCACCGCTTCCGCATCAAGGGCACCAGCCTGGAGTACGAGGAGATGGGGCCGAGACTCGGCACGGGGCGGATCGAGATCAGCCCGGATTCGAAGTACCTGACGATGGTCGGCAGCTTGTCGTCGAATGCGATCAAGAACCATCCGAGAATCAAGCAGGGCTCGCTGCCGATCTACCGGCTGGAGAATCTCCAGGATCCGGTGCGGGTGGTGGAGGTGGGAATCCATCCCCGGGCCCTGGGCTTCGACGTCGCCCGCGGCAGGCTCCTCGGCCACGACCACAACCGCCCGCTCTTGGTGCTCGGCAGCCGCTCCGAGCCGGAGCGCGAGTACGCCCTGCCGGTCGCCAGGAACTCCCGCGTCCGTCAAATCCTGCCGCACCCGGTTTACTCGGGCGCGCTGGTTCTGACCGACAAGGAGCTCTGGTGGGTCGGGTGGGGCTAGGGCCCCGGATCGTCGGTCACACCGGATCTCCGAAAATGTCGAGCTCGATGGGCTCGCCGCGCCCCAGCTCCTTGATGCGCTGGCCTTGGGTCGCACCGTCGCCGGCGACGACTTAGACCATCTGGCTTTCGTCTCTGTGCCAGCCGATCATCCCGTGCGCGTCGGCCAGGGTGTGTCGGATGCAGATGTGGATCGGCCTTTTTGACGTCGAGAAGCTCTCTGTGTTAATACTCTCCGCAATGTTCCTGTCGATTCGCGCAGTGGGGGGGCTCGTGTGCCTCGTCTTGGCCGTCGTGAGTGCCGCTCCGGTGGCGGCTGCCGACACCGGACCGCTCGCCCAACCGGCTGTTGACTACTCGCGAGATCCCGGAACGCTGCTGGTCTCGTTTCGAGAGGTCTGGCCGGAGTTTCGGGACCAGGATCCGACGCCGCTGGTGCGCGTTTTCGGCGACGGCCGCGTAGTGGCCTACTTCGCGGCGTACATGAACCGAGCCGGCCAGTACGAAATGCGGCTGCCTCCCGATGAGCTCGAAGCGCTGCTTCTCCAGCTCACGCCGGTGCTGCTGGCCTTTGATGAAGAACAGGTCAAGAGAGACAGGCAGGCGGCGGAAGAGCTTCTGCGCGCGGCGGCACTCGCGGCCGAAGAGCCGACGCTCTTCTATGTCGCCGACGCTGAATACTCGAACTTCCATCTGAATATCGAGGGCTATCGGCCGGGTGGAGAACCCGGGCTGACGATCTCCAAACCCGAGCTGGACAGGACCTGGCGCGGACTCCGGTTCGACGCGGAAAGATATCCCGAGCTCGGGGCGATTCAGGATCTGTGGCAAGTGGACCAGGCCTTGCGGGCGCTCACCGAGCGAGACGAGCTGGTGCGAGTCGAGTCGGTGCCATGACGATGCGTAGGGGCAGAGGAGCTCTCAGCGCCAAGCTCTCGCTGTGTGTCGCGGCGGTTCTCTTGCCCGCTGCAGCCAGCGCCGGTTCGTTCGTATTTGCCGGTGAAGCCAACGGGTTGGACGTCATTACCCATCCTCCCGGATATACCGGCGTAGGCGGCGTGCTCGATGTCGAGGTCTGTATTGACTCAACTGCCGCGAATGCCGCGTTGATGGCGATTCCGGTGCAGAACATCGTGTTCGAGATCAACAACATGACCGCGTCGACGCCGAACTTGCTGTTCGGTGGCAACAACAACATTCCGGCTGGAGTCGTGGATTTCGAGTCGCTGACTCTTCATGAGCTCGGGCACTGCACGGGGCTGGCGCATCCGAACCTAGGTTTTGAGATGGGAGTCGTCGAAGGCGCGAACACGAACTTCACCCAGGCCACTGACGGCGCGAACAATATGTTTGCTTTCGACGCCGGCGTTGACACGGTGATCGGCACAAGTGACGACCAGCGGGGCGACGACCAGAACCTCCATTGGTTCGAGAAGCTGGTCAACAACCCCTGCATCGGCGTCGCGAATCCCGAGTCGAGCAACTACAGTCGGCTGGTGGCGGACCTCCCGGGCGGCCACGACTTTGCCGCCAACGCCAGTCGCGACGTTTGCTCTGCTGTGTCCGTGGCTGACACCGAGGCGGTGATGCAGCAAGGTCAGGGCTCGGACGAGGATCAGCGATCGCTCCAGGCCGACGATGTCGCGACCTACAGAATGGGAATGACCGGGCTGGACGAGATCGCCGGTACGGCGGACGACTACACCATCAACATGGTGTATGGCGGGATCAAGGCCGACACGAGTGGCTGCGACATCGTGATTCGGTCGGCGACGACCGGCTTCGGGTCCTGTTCGTTCGGAGGGTCCTTTATCGGCGCCAGCGATCACATAAGGATGACCAACCCCACGTTTTCCTACAATTCGAATCTCACCTGGTTTTTCAATCAGGTCTTGAACTCGGGCTGCTCGGTGGGCGACATCGATCTGACCTTCACGGGTACCCACAACAACACCCAGAACCACGAAGCCTGCAACAGCATCACCTACGGTCCGAGCTACACGGTCGGCGCCAGCGGCGTGGTGACCGCGACCGCACCCTCGGTGATCCTGGCCAATGGCACCATGGTCATCGGCCAGTTCACAGCGGATAGCTCCGTTCCGTAGGCGGCCGCCTGTCCGGCGCGGGCATCGGGGTACGCTCAGAGCCAGTCGGCGATGCGGTTCCATTCAATTGAGGTGCTTGATGGCTAGTGACGCACTCAACCGAGTACGGGTGGTGATCTTGTTTTGTTCAGTAGTCCTCTCTACGCCGGCTATTGGCTCAGACCTCGTAGAACGAGTCCTCACATTTACGCCGGACGGGAAGACCTGTGTTGACTGCGACAATGGGAAACAGGAGAAGAAGCTGGCAGAGGTCGTCGCTCACCGGCAGAATCTGAACATCGCCAAATGGCTCTTCGAAACGATGAGCGCAAGCGATCAGCGTTTCGAAGCCCGTTTCCAACGCTCCGGTGAGATAGCTGCCTACGAAGCCCTGTTTGGCCTGCTTGAGGTACCTGGTGGGGTCCTTTTTCGTCTCGGAACCGCAGAGATCGCCTACGAGCGAGCCGAGTGCTGGATTCCCGACTGCTACAAGTTTCTCCTTTCCATGAGGGATAGGACTCGACGTTGGCGATGGCGGAGACGGGTGTCCTGGCTTCAGTTTCCCATTCATCCCTTGTTGACTGATCGGGGTGTCATGATCCTGACGGAGAAGGGCGGCTATCCAAGCACAACGCACTTGACGGTTATCGAGCCGAGTAGCGGAAGGCTCCCTGCTGACGAGGTGCCACCCTTTTCTTGAACGTCTCCTGGGCTGAGGACGTAAGGCACACATTGTGTTAAGATCCTGTCGTGAAGTACTTCTCCTGGAGTGTGGAGAAAGGCAACCAGCTACGCCAGGAGCGTGGCATCACGTTCGAGGAGATCGTCTTTCACATTGAAAGGGGCGATCTGCTCGACATCCTTGAACACCCGAATAAGGAGCGATATCCGAAACAGCGTGTCTTTATCGTCGAGGTAGAGGCATACGCTTATGTCGTTCCGTTCGTAGAGTCCGAGACCGAGGTGTTTCTCAAAACAATCATCCCCAGCCGGAAAGCGACGAAGAAGTACCTGGGAGGCTAGTTCAATGGCTAAGCTAGACAAGGAAGAACGCGACCTCGTGCGAGCGGTCGAAGCCGAAGAATGGCAACCGGTCCGCAATCGGAAGAGAGAGATGGCTCGCTACAGCGAGTACGCCAAGGCTACTTTTCGAAAGGACCGGCGCATCAATATCCGGATTTCCACCAAGGATCTCGAAGCTCTTCAGCTGAGAGCGTTGGAAGAGGGGATCCCCTATCAGACCCTGGTCTCGAGCGTTTTGCACAAGTACGTGTCGGGGCGCTTTGAAGAGCGCGGCGCATAGGGCCCCGGCTAGTCTTGCGAGGGCGGCAACACCCCGTGAGGTGGGAGTAGCCGCCGCTCGCTCACATCGCGAGGCAGGTAGCGGTAGAAGGCGACGAAGAAGTTGAGCATTGCCGCGACCGCCGCGGCGACGATCGGCAGCGACAGGAGCGCGACCGCTGTCGACCTCTCGGTCAGCCAGCGCAGCTCGCCCGAGTGCTCTGACAAAGGGGTGCCAGACGCTTCTTGAGGTTGGGTACTCAGCCGATGGATGAGAAGGTTCCAGCCCGAAAAAAAGGTTCCCCCCGATAGAGGTACCAGCCTTTTCTTGATCTTCCCAAAGCCCAGCGGAGTCCAGCCCGGGGGCCTCGCCATGCCTTAGAAGACGCAAAGCAACCGCTTCTTCTTGCAGAAAAGGGTGGCACCCAGCGCCAAGAGCCCCGGGGCGCCGGCGGCGCCCCGGGGCTTCTCGCATCAACTTCCACGCAATCGGCTAGAGGAACACTGCGAGTGCGTAGATCTTGTTCTGGCTCTGATTGGCGACGTACAGCGTACGGCGCGTCGCGTCGTAGGCCAGGCCCTCGATCCGTTGGGCCCCGCCGCCGGGGACCGTGATGATCCCGCGCACGTGGAGAGTCCACGGATGGAAGACGGTGACCTCGCCGGTTAACGAGTTGCCGCTAAACAACCAGCCTCCGCCGAACGTGAGCGCGCGGCAGGGGCCACCGGGAGGTGGATACGACCGCACCACCGCACCGGTCGGAGCCCACAGAATGTGGATCCGGTTGATGGTCGAGTAGAAGAGCCAGGGACCGGCCGCCGCCAGACCCTCGCCGCGGCCGGCGGGAGCCGGGATGGAACCGATCTGTGCTCCGGTGAACGGGTTGATCCGGTTGATCGATCCGGCGCCGACGGTGACGTTCGCCACGCGCAGGGCGGCGCCGTCCCAGGCCAGGCTGCCGATGGTGTCGTTGGCCACCGGGTCCACGGTGCGCAGAACCGCCCCGGACCATGGGTTCATGAAGAACACCTGCTCCGAATAGGCCTTCTGAGTGAGGAAGGCCAGCGCCGGCCTGATGCCGAACCAGGGCACCTGGATCTTCGGCACGAACGACAGACCGGTCGAAGATCCGGCGTTAGGCTGCGGATACTTCAGCTCGCGCAGGAGCTTCCACGGAATGGGAGGCGCCGGCGTCGCCTTGAGTGCGCGGTAGGCGTTGATGCGCCCGGCACCGAGCTTGCCGACCAAGGTCGGGTTCTTCGCGTAGACGTCGTCGCAGGTCGTCTCGATGATCGAGCGGACCTGGGCGTTGGTGAGGCTCGGGTTACGAGACCAGATCAACGCCGCCAGACCGGCCACGTGCGGTGAGGCCATCGACGTTCCGTCCAGATAGCCGTAGGTATCGTCCGGCATGGACGAGTAGACGTTCACACCCGGCGCCGAGACGTCCACCTCGGGGCCGAAGGCCGAAAAGTTGGGCTTGACGTCTTGCTGATCGGTAGCGGCGACGGCGATTACCTCGGGGTAGACCGCCGGATAGGTGACGGCACCGTAGCTGTTGCCCGCGGCGAAGATGACCACGACGTTGTGCGCCACCGCGTTCTGGATGGCGTTGTGGACGCCGGCGAAGTTGCCACTCATCTTCCAGCTGCAGTTGATGACAAAGCGCAGCTCGGGATGGGTCGCCGCCTGCTCGGCCACGTAGTTGATGGCATCGGCCCGGTTGGCGTTCATGCCGGAGATCAGCTTGACCCGCAACGGCATGGTGCGGCAGTGCGGAGCCACTCCGACCACTCCCTGGCCGTTCTCCGGTGCCGTGGCTGTTCCGGCGACATGACTGCCGTGATAACCGGAGTCCCAGGGCACGTTGTCGGTGGGGTCAGCGAAGTCCCAGTCCTCAGCCCCGCGGGGGAAGAGGTTGGGCGCCAGATCGGGGTGGTCGAGGTCGGCTCCGGTGTCGACGACCGCGACGACGACCCGATCCGAACCCTTGGTGATGGTCCATGCTTGCGGAGCGTCAATGTCGGCGTCGGCCAGCCCCGCGGTGCCGTTGACCATCTGTCCGGTGTTGTGCAGACCCCAGAGCTTCCCGAAATGGGTGTCGCTCGGCAGGGCCAGGACATCCTCCTCTTCCTCGAAGAGGAACTCGGGAAGTGCGGGAACCTCGATCCCCTCCTCGAAGCCGGTGAGCTCACCGAATTCCGTGATCGGCAGTTCGCCTTCGGCCAGGCGCACGGTTGGCTCGGGGGCCTCGGGGGGCTTGGCCACTTTCACCGGTGGCTCGGCTGTCGCCTCGACCAGCGTGTCGTCGAGACCGACCTCGCTGGGCTCGGCGAACGCGACCTCCTCGAGCTCCGAGAATGCTCGCAAGGTCTCGAAGAGGCCCTTGTCCTTGGGAACGCTGAGAGTGAAGTAGCCCGGCGTTCGCTGCTGGACCACGACCCGGCACCCTTGCGCTTCGATGATCTCCCGAGCCTGTTCGGGCGTGATCTCTCTCTGGAACTGAACGGTCAGCTCGTCGGGTAGAAAGTAGCGCCGATTGTCGGCTTGGTCGAACAAGACGGGCAGTACGTTGGCCACCTTGTCCTCGGCTTCCAGGGAGTCCATCGCCTTGGCGGTCGTTTCCTCCTCGCCCAGACGCAGAATCGCGAACCCGCGATCCGACCGCGCGGCCAGGGGCGTGCTGGTTGCCCGCATCGACAGCGTGCTCGCGGCGTCGGCGGCCTCCAGCTCGTCGAATGTCGCCACGACCTCGTCCTCGGACGGCCTGAACTCCAGCTCCTCGGCCATGAATTTGTTCGTGTAAACGAACTTGGTTTCCTTTTTGACTCGTTCTCGTGTGATTGGCATGTCGCTCTATTCCTTCATCGGGGTGTGGCACGGACAGGGCCACCGGTTTGTATCTCTCATGATTGCGGAGACGGAGACGGCCGCCGATCGGGAGCCCGCGGCGATCGGGCACTTCGGTCGGGGGGGTGCCCGAGCCTGTTCACTCGGTGGGAGCTGCCCCGGCATTGCGATCTCGCTGGTTGACACCGCCACTTCCTCTCTTGCTCGAGGGAATGAGACGCCCTTCGGCAGCCCGGCGGTCTTGGGATCTTCGTGGCGGGGGGCCGTCGCGGAGAAACGAGGATCCGTAGCTTTGCGACCCTAGTCTTTTGAGCTAGGTGAGCCCTTGTCGGGGCAATGCTCTTATTGCCATATCCAAATGGCTTTGGGAACACCCGCACGGGCAGTCGACGACCACCCCTCGATGCGGCGACGGTTCTTTGGCGGGAGGCGACAAGTATTTGGCGCGCCCCGAGATCTACGACGGCCGTTTCGTTTTCTTGTACGCGACCGCAGTCACGCCGGTCGTTCTCAGAAAGACGCGCTCGAACGAGCGAACACTGCCATAGCCGACCTTGCGAGCCACCTTGGTGACCGGAAAATCTCTTTCAGCGAGAAGCTCCTGCGCTTTGGTCACGCGAACGCCAGCTAGCCAGTCCCGAAACCGAACGCCCGTCTTGCGGTGAAAGAAGTCGGAGAACGCCGTCCGTTCCATGCGGGCAACCCGGGCCGCATCCGCCAGGGTGAGTTGTTCCGAATAGCTGGAAAGCACGAACTCCCGAACCCGCGCAAGGCGCGGATAGTAGCGAAAGGCCGCTTCGTTCAGGGGCGCGGCTCTAGAAAAGGTGAACCACCTCTCTCGTTCCGGTCTCTTCCTGCACCACGAAAGTCGACATGTCGACTCGAGTCGGCTCGCCGGACGCTTGCGGGAAGTCATCCGCTTTGGCCTCATCGGGCACAGAAACAGCTGTTCCGGGCTGCCCGGTGCTCTCAGCGATGCCAGGTAGGGACAGCTCTCGTCGCAGCGACGAGCGCGGTGGACCTCCCGGCCGTCTAAAACGCTCCAGCAACACCGGCCGACGACCTCGGAGGGCGGATAGCCGAGGCGCTGTTCTGCGGTCTCGTTCCAGGCGATGATCTTGCCCCCTGAGTCGGCCGCGAAGGTGGCATCGCCGGCAAGCTCGACGGCTCTTACTCGCGTTCATGAATGTCACCTCCTTGTCGAACGGAGCACTCACGCGGGCTCCGACAACCCTTCGGCAACTCGGCGGCCTGGGTTTTCCCAGATGTGCCTTTGTCGAGGCAATCCCTTCCTATACCTTGCGATGGGACAGGGCAACACCCGAAAGGGTGGGCGTGTCAGGGGAGAGCCGTCGGAGGGGCCGCAAGACCCTAAAGAGCCGCCGTCCGTCGTTAGAGACGCTTCGAGGTTTCGGTGCACCCAGGTGCCCAGACTTGGAGGGACGCTGGCCGGAGTTCGAATCCCGTACGGTCTACCATCCTGAATCTAACGAGTGTCACCATCCGAGCCTTTCGAGCTCGGCCCGTATACGGGCAGGACTGAGCTCGGCCGACGCCAGCTCTCGTGAGGTGACGCAGAGGCCGGCGACCACGCTGGCGACCTCGAGGCACCGGCGCACCGGCTTGCCGTCGAGCCAGGACGAGAGGAAGCCGGCGAAGAAGGCGTCGCCGGCGCCGTTGGTGTCGACCCGCTCGAAGCCACCGGCGATGGGCTGCTCCGCCCACTGTCCGTCTCCGCTTAGGACGGAGGCGCCCTGGCGTCCGTGGGTGCAGACGACGAGCGACTTGCCGGCCGCGACCTGAGCCTCCATAAAGTCGCGGTAGCCGGGCAGCTGGTCCGAGCTCAGGAACAGGACGTCAGCGGCTTCCACGAAGTCGCGATGGTAGTCGGCGTGCCCGTCGTAGTCGTGAATGTCGCACCAGATCGGCCGATCGAGTCCCTGGGCCAGCGGGATCAGGCGTCGACAGTAGTTGTTGATGCCGAGCACGAGAACGTCGTGCTTCGCGATCGCTGCTTCGAGGCGCTCTAAATCGAGGTCGGGGTCGAGGGTGGCAAAGGCCACGTAGATCGAGATGCGGCCGCCGTTCTCGTCCATCAGGTTTAGGTGGCGCTCCGTACCTTTGGGATCGATGTCGAGCAAGAACCGTACACCGGCCGAGTCGAGCCGCTCGCCGTGTGACACCGAGGTGCCCTGCAGCGAGCGAAGATGCCGGGCCTAGACTGTTCTGCGCTGCCGCGCCTTGGAAAGGCTCTGATGTCGGTACCGGCGTGTCAAGGGTGCGACTGTGACCTGACCCCACCAACCCGTCCGATGAGTGAGAGCTAGCCGCCGCTCCTTCCCGCTCCGAACAAGAAGGCTGCGATCAGCAGCAGGCGAAACGCCTGCCAAAAAGTGATGATGTTGAGATTGAAGACGTCAGGCATGGTGATGTTCCAAAGCCACTGAAACAGTGCAATTGCTAACGGAATGAGCACCAGGGCTGCGAGGACAGCGAGACCAACCATCAACGGCTCCATGGGTTACCTCCTTTTCAGGTCGAAATCGAGAAGGCGTCGACTAGCGAAAGCCTATTCAGAGTTGCTAAGCCACAAGTGTAGCGGAGTGTGTCGGCGGCTCCTGACCGCGTCTGGAGTCGAGCTAGGATGTACTTGCAGGCGTCCTCGCGGTGGCCCACACATCGGCACGATCCCAGCGACTGCGGCAGCGCTCACGTCGTAGCAGCCGCAGCCTTTGGCCAGAGTCTTACGGCGTTTTGCACAAGTACGTGTCGGGGCGCTTTGAAGAGCGCGGCGCATAGGGCCCCGATAGTTACGGCTAGTCTTGCGCGGGCGGCAACACCCCATGAGGTGGGGGTAGCCGCCGCTCGCTCGCATCGCGAGGCAGGTAGCGGTAGAAGGCGACGAAGAAGTTGAGTATTGCCGCGACCGCCGCGGCGACGATCGGCAGCGACAGGAGCGCGACCGCCGTCGACCTCTGGGTCAGCCAGCGCAGCTCGCCCGACTGCAGATAGAAACCCAGCACGATGAGGTTGAGTAGCACGATGACCGCGGCGCCGGCCAGGGCCGTCGTCGCGCCACCGCGCAGCCTGGGTCGCTCGGTCTCGTCCATGTCGCGGCGGTAGACGGCGAAGAACAGAACGACCGTCAGCGCGCTCAAGAGGGGCGCCAAGGGTGCGACCAGTGGTGATCGCGCCAGCGGCGAGAATACTCCGATCTGGAGGACCTGCAACAGCGCGCGCAGCGACGGCAGAAGCGCCACCGCCGCGCCCGCCGCGGCCAGCATCGAGACCTGTCGCAGGGTCCGGCGCTCTACCCGGGCTATCTGGCGGAAGAAACCGACGAAGAACAATAGCGCCGCGAGGTCGCTCAGCAGGTGGACGATGATCGCCGTCCACGCCATCGAGGCACCCTGGCTGGCCCCGGGGAGGAAGGTCGCCAGGGTTCGCAGGAAGAAGACGCAGCAGATGCCGACAATGACCGCCAAGGTAACCGGTCTGAGGTTCATCGTGACGTTCTCACTCAGGAACAATCGAACGGATCCAGGTCGATACTTGGTCGAGGATGGTGTCGGCCATGACGTGGTCGATGGCCTCGTACTCGTCGGGCATGCCGATCTCACAGCGCTGGAAGGCATGGTTCATCTCGGCCATCTCGAGAATCATCCAGTTCTTTCGCTTCTGACGGTGGAGCAGATCATGTGCCGCCGCGGGGTTTTCGCGAGCAGGGTCATCGACGTCCTTTGAAGCGTACACCGGCTCACTCATTCTCCCATCGTCAGGACCAGCTTGCCCACGGTGAGCCCGGACTCGATCTCGCGATGGGCGTCGGCGACCCGTACTAACGGGTAGCACTTGACCGGCGGCGGCACGATGCGGCCGTCCGCCAGCCACCGGAGCAGGCGGCCCATGATCTCCCTCAACAGCTCGGTCTGGTCGAAGAAGTAGCTCAGGTTGAAGGCCAGGACGCTGCGGCTCGAGTTGGTCATGCGGAGCGGGTCGAAGCGCGGCGTGCGCAGCCAGGCCAGCAGGAGCCGGGGCCACGACGGCCGGCTCGTTCCCTTGGCAAGCATGGAGTGAAAGCCGTAGACGACCAGCCTGCCGGGCCTTCCGAGATGGCGGTAGCTCTGGCGCAGCGTGGCCACGCCATTGGCGTCGAACACCATCGCGTAGCCGTCGGGCTCCAGGCGCTCGGCCGCGGGCCACAAGGCTTCATTCGACCGGTCGATCATCGCGTCCGCTCCCAGACTCCGCGCGGTCTCTACCTTGTGCCGAGCGCCGACCACCCCGATCACCCGGCAGCCGCAGGCCTTGCCGAGCTGCACCAGGGCGCCGCCGACGCCGCCGGCCGCCGAGTGAACCAGCATCGACTCGCCCGGCCTGGGATTGGCGAGCTGGACGAGTCCGTAGTAGGCGGTCAGGAAGGGCGATGGGAAGGCGGCGGCTTGTTCGAGACCGAGGCCGTCCGGGATCCGGAAGGCCTGGCCCCGTGGCACGACGACTTCGGTGGCGTAGCCGCCGAAGCGGGTGACAGCGAGGACCTCGTCGCCGGGCTCGAGATCGTCGACTCCGGGACCGAGCGCGTCCACCCTTCCCGCGACCTCGAACCCGGGTGTAACCGGCCATCCGATTTGATCGCGCGAGGACTTGTAGAGACCCATGCGAATCAGGCAGTCGGCGAAATTGACTCCGGCGGCGGTCACCTCGATCCGCAGCTCGCCGGGGCCCGGCTCGGGCGTCGGGTGCTCCTCGATCTCGAGGCGCTCGTGGCCCCCCGGGCGATGCACGACGACCTTCCGCATGGGGAGATGATAGAGGGCGAGACCAATAAGGGCGAGGCGGGTCGCTCAGTCCGCCTTCGCGTGAGGGTCTCGCGCCTCGAGCGAGAGCAGCACGCGGTCGTATTCTCCCTTCACTCTTTCCAGCTGCGAGGAAGCCTCCGCGCTCGTCCCCTCCCCGGAGGCTTCCTCCAACCGGTTGCATGTTTCGTAGAGCGACTCGGCTCCTACGATCGCGCTACTCGATTTGAAGGCGTGGGCGAGCTCGGCGAGCCGCGTCCATTCTCGGCACCGCAGGGCCTCGCGCATGTCCTCGATGAGCCCGGGTGCAGTCCTCATGTAGGTCGCGAGAGCCCGGAGCGCGGCTTCGGTACTCAGCCCCTGCCAGAGATATCGATCTTGGACGTTCTGGTTGACGGCCGGGCGGTTTGCGGAGGCCGGCTCGGCTCCGGCCGGAGTACCCGCACCTCCGGGACTCGTCGGTTTCGAGAACGGTGCGGGTCTCACTCGTCACTCCTGTTCGACCCAGGTGTTGATTGACATGGTCCCAGAAGAGGCAAGCCGGGTGCTGTTGTCTTATTGGCATGCGCGCATGAGCACGGATCGAGCGAGTGCCGATCAAGTCGCTATTACAGAGCGACTTAGGGACTCTGTCGCTTGAAATGCAGAAGGAAGCACGGTTTTGCGGCTGCATATGGAGCAGGGAGTTTTTCCCGGCCGGGTGGGTCGGGGCGGAGAAACGGGAGGGTTCGAGTTCGTCGACCGCCTGCTAGACTGAACTTGGGACCCGAGCGGTGCGCGCACTCTTCACGTGGCTTGTTTTCCTCCTGGCGCTGGCGACCGCGGCCGGGGCGGAATCGCTGCGGCTCGAGAGGCTCCAGGGCGGGACCCACCGGCTGAGCCTGCCGGCCGAGCTCGGGGAGTCGTGGCGAGAGATCAACGTCGGCCGCCTTCAGGTGCGATCCGCGAGTGGCCAGAAGGCCGTCGACCCCGAGCGGCTCCCGGCGACCGGTCATCTGAACCTGTCTCTGTCGAGGACCGGCTGCTCGGTCGTGCAGGTCGACGTGGGACCGGCGGCGACCGCGGGACGGTCGGACTCATGGCAACGGGTGACCCGGTGCACCAAGATCGCCGCCTGCCCGGAGGGAGGCCGTGCGGGTGCCGGAGCCGCCATGCGCCAGCGAGCGGGAGCACTGCTGACGGCCAAGACCGGCAGCCGGATCGAGATCCGGCCGCTGTTCAACCCGCTGGCTCTGGAGCCCGGGAGCGATCTGCCGGTGAGACTCTATTACCAGGGTGAGGCCGTGCGGGGCGGCGTGATCTCCGGCCGCGGTCCCGACGGCGTCGAGATCCAGGCCACCGCCGACGGCGTCGGGATTGCGACCCTCACGATTCCAGCAGCCGGTGGCTGGACCCTGCGCTTCGGCCATGCCGGAGCGGTCGCGGAGTTGATTTTCGATGTGCCGTAGCGCGCAACGGCTGCGTGTTGCCGCGCTGGTGGTGGCCGCGCTTGTTCTCGGCCTGTCCGCGGCCGAAGCCCAGCAGTGGCGGGCCCTGGGGCCGGCGCCGATCACGGATGTGGAGCAGGCCGGGCGGGCGTCGGCGCTCGCGCTCAGCGCCAAGAAAAGGAACCAATACTGGGTGGGAGCGGCCTCGGGCGGCGTATGGCGGTCGAAGAACGGCGGTAGCTCCTGGAAGGCGAAGACCGACGGACTGCCGACGCTCGCCATCGGTGCTCTGGCGCTCGACCCGGCGAACGAGAAGGTGATCTACGCGGGCTCGGGCGAGGCCAACTACGCGTACCACAGCCTGTACGGGCTCGGCCTCTACAAGTCGACCAACCGGGGTCGTAGCTGGAGAGTGCTGGCCGGCAAGACCTTCGCCGGTCGCACCTTTTCGCGCCTGGTCGTCTCGCCCGCGGATGGCGACGTGGTCTGGGCGGCGGTGGCGCGAGCCGGCGGTACCCGCGAGGGCAATGAGGGCGCTCGCCGCCACCCCAAGCGCAACCGGCGCATGGGCATCTTCCGCTCGCTCGACGGCGGCGAGAGGTGGAAGCGCCTGACCGGCGGACTGCCCAAGATCCCGGCCAGCGACGTGGACCTCGATCCCGAAAACGCCAAGCGGATCTACGCCAGCTTCGGCAGTGTCTTCGGCCACTCGAAGAACGGCATCTATCGATCGACCAACGGCGGCGAGAGCTGGAGCCGGCTGCCGATTGGAGCCGCCGGTAGTTCGATCGGCCGGATCTCGCTGGCGGTGGCGCCTGCCGATCCAAACCGGATCTACGCCCTGGTCGCGCGCCCCGCGAGTCGAAACACCACGGGCGGCTCCGCTCCCGGCGGCGCGAGCACCTTCGGGGTGCTGCGCTCCGACGACGGCGGCGACAGCTGGCGGCTGCTCAACCCCGGCAACCCCCAGTCGTGCTGCGGCCAGTACTACTCGACGATCGCGGTCCACCCGACGGACCCCGACACGTTCGTGATCGGCGGCCTGAATCTGCTCTTATCGACGGACGGCGGCGCGAGCTACCGCGACGTCACGCCGCCGCACGTCGATCAACACGATGCCGCCTTCGACGCCGCCGGCCGGCTGGTGGTGGCGAGCGACGGCGGCGTCCACCGCACGGCGGACCTGGGCAGCACCTGGATCAACCGTAACCGGAGCCTGGGCACGATCCAGTTCTATCCCGGGCTCGCGCTCGACTCTTCGGATCCGCAGGTCGTGCTCGGCGGCACCCAGGACAACGGCACCAATCTGCGCTCTGACCTGCCGTCGGGCGGCAGTGAGCGCTGGCGCAGCGTGTTCGGCGGCGACGGGGGCTGGTGCCTGATCGATCCGGAAGATTCCTCGATCCAATTCGTCCAGTTCCAGGGTGTCGGCAATGTCTTTCGCTCGTCGAATGCCGGCGTCACCTTCACCGATGTGGGCGCCACGATCGGCGCCAACGACCGCACGGCGTTTCAGGCGCCGATGCTGTTCGCCCCGAACGATTCGAGCCACCTCTACTACGCCACCCAACGCCTGTACGAGAGCATCGACGGCGGCTTTACCTGGAACCCGATCGGTCCCGATCTGGCGTCTCGGCCCTGGGCGATACGATCGCTCGCGATCGCGCCGTCGAACGCCGACGTGCTCTACGCCGCCACCAGTGACGGCGGTGCCCACGTGAGCGAGGACGGCGGCGTCTCCTGGACCCGTTCGCTCACCGATCTCGGGGGCTGGCCGCGTGTCATGCGGCAGATCGGCGTCGACCCCGAGGACGACCAGCGGGTCTACCTGGCCGACATGCGCTTTGGCGGCCGCAAGGTCGTGCGGAGCCTCGACCGGGGCGCGAACTGGGAGTCCATAGCCGGCGACCTGCCGGACGTTCCGGTGAGCGCGATCGGTGTTCACCTCGCCGGCGGCGTTCGATATCTCTTCGCCGGCACCGACGCCGGGGTCTACCTCTCGGACGACGAGGGCACGACCTGGCGCCGCTACGGCGAGGGGCTCCCCAACGCCCCGGCCATGGACGTGCTCGTCGACGCTTCTCGCAACCGCATGGTGGTCTCCACCCTGGGGCGGGGAATGTGGACCGTCGAGCTGCCGGGCTAGAGCCTGCTGGGCTAGCTATCGTCCCAGGGAATCACTTCCTCGATCCGAAACGAGAAAGTCGTTTCCCCCGCGTGGATGGTGTCGCCGGACTTGAGCCGCGCCGATCGGACCTTGTGGCCGTTGAGCCGAGTGCCATTGCTGCTGTCGAGGTCGCGGACGAAGAAGCTATCGCCTTTGGCCTCGATGGCGAAATGGCTGGCGGACAGGGCCGGATCGGCGATGACGACGTGGGCGCCCTTGCGGCCGACCTCGGTACGGGGCCCGGTCAAGGGCATGTGGGCTCCCTGCGACCCTTCTATGCCCAGGTTCGCCCGTCTGATGGTCCTCGGCGGCTCAGGCTGAGGCTTCGCCTTCAGGTCTTGTCCGGGAATCAGGAGCGCGGTCCCGCTCGACGGTCGTGCGGTCGCGACGCCGTAGCCCGGTTCAGAGGCTGAACCCACCGATTCATCCGCGCTCTCGGTCGAGGCTGGCTGATAGGAGATGGTCTCGAATCCCGTGGGCTCTGGCACCGTGGCCCCGAACTGCGATCCGCAGAAGGCGCATTCCACCACGACCCAGGAGCCGACCGAACCGGGGGGCAGTGGAACCGCTGCGCTGCAGGATCTGCATCGGATCTCAGCCACTGTTCTGTTTGCCCCACGACAACTTGAGTTTCTTGGGCGGAACCATGGCGACCTTGAGTCGCTTGGTCTCTCCAGCCACGAATTCCGCTTCGGCGCGGCGGACCACGTCGACCTTGCCTTCCACGCCGATGACGCGAACGTCGATCACGTGCGAGCCCTCCGCGACAGGGATGAGCGTGAAGACGTTGCGTCCGACGACACGCTTGAACACGCTCTTGGGCGCGGCCACGGCTCGCGACCAGATCTTCTCTTCATCGATCCAGACCGAGACCTCGGCGTTCTTGAGACGGTTCTTGAACACGATCTCGAGATTGGCTCTTCTGACCGCAGGAGCCTGGACCGGCTTCGCAAGCTCCACCGGGGCGGGCTCGGCCGGCGCGGGAGGCAGGGAAGCCGGCGCGGGGACCGTGGCGGGCTTCGGAGCCGCTCTCTCGAGGCTGCGCCTGGTCGGAGCGCGCTGAGGCTCCGGCTGGTTGTCTGCCTGGGCTGCCTCTTCGGCACCTGTGAAGGGCGGCGGCTCGACGGGGACGTCGAGCGCCGGTCGCTGAGGATCAAGAGGATCCACCGGCTGAGGATGAGCGTACGAGAACGGCTCGGTTGCTTCAACCAGCAAGGTCGCGGCTTGCTGATCCTGCGACGCGGACGTTCGTAGCGCTGGCCCGACGAGAAAGAGCAGCAGCAGGCCGATCGCGGCCAGCGCGTAGCGGGTGAGCCGTGAAACCGGTCTCGAGCTGGGTGGGGCCGGCTCGCTGTAGTGCGCCGCGGCCGCCGAAGGGGCTTCGGGGTCAGCCGCCTGGAGCCGCACCGTCGCCGTGCGCTCTCTCGCCGTGACCGTGCCCGTCCGGTGAGTCGGCACGCTGGTTTTCATTGAGTGGGCCGATGCCCCCGGCGCCCACCGGGGCTCGGATGAGACCCGTCGCAGGGCCTCCGCGAACTCGAGGGCGCTCTGGAAGCGGTCTTTCGGGGCTTTTTCCATCGCTCTGCCCATGACCGCGGCGAGCTGATCCGAAATGTCTGGATTCAGGGGCTGCGGAGGGCGTGGGTCCACTTCGAGGATCATGTAGGTCACGCCGGCGAGCGAGTCGCTCTGGAAGGGGACCTCTCCGGTGAGGCACTGGTAGAGCGAGACTCCCAGGGAATAGACGTCTGAGCGGCCATCGATATCCTGCCCGCGCACTTGTTCCGGGGACATGTAAAAGGGCGAGCCGGGCACCCAGCCGGTAGCGGTTATCGACATGGAAGCCAGCTTTGCGATGCCGAAATCGGTGACCTTGGCCTCGTCGGTAGCCGTGAGCAGGATGTTGGCCGGCTTGATGTCCCGATGCACGAGATCCGCCTGGTGGGCGGCCTCGAGAGCGTGAGCCACCTGTTCGAAGATCTCGACGGCTCGTGGAATGGCCAGGGTGCCCGACTCGCGGACGACATCGTGTAGGGAGGGGCCGTCGACCCACTCCATGGCGATAAAGGACAGCCCGGTGTCGGGATCGGTGTCGGCGTCGAAGAGCGTGACCACGCCCGGGTGTTTGAGCTTACCGGCGGCGCGCGCCTCGACCAGGAACCGCTGGCGCAGCTCGGCCTGCTCCTTGACGCCGACCTTGAGCAGCGGCAGCAGAACCTTGAGCGCGATCCGCCGCTCGATGTTGGGATCCAGCGCCAGGTAGACGTCGCCCATTGACCCGCGCCCCAGCTCGGAGAGGATTTGATAGCGGCCGATCTGGTCGGGGACTCTGCGGAGGATCATCGTTTCCTCGATTCCGCCTCGCGGCCGGCCGGCCGGCTACGATAGGACTCGGGACAGACCGGCCGTCAGCCTCGGGCTCCTGCAAGCTTCCTCCGTCTATGCGATTCTTGCTGTGATCTGCGCCACTAACGGCCGGAATATTACGAATTCCGGCCTCGGCGCTGGCGGGAATGACCAGGTAGAATCAGGCGGTTCTTCAGTTCCCGGCCAGACGAACTCCGCGTACGGCCGCGGTCAGGGTGATCTCTCTGGGCAACGGCCGTCCCCGCACCCATACGAGCTGTTGATCTTCCAGATCCGTGCGCAGGCGGCGAACGGCTCCGGCGTAGTTTTTGGCGCCGTAGATCTCCTCGGCGGACTTGCAGAGCCCCGACTCGCGGTTCGCGCGTCGAACGCGCGCTATCTGCCAGACTCGCAGCGGCACATGGAGCTCCGCCAGGTAGTTGCGCACCGCTTCCGCGCTGTACTGGCCGCTGACATTGGCGCAGTCTCTGGTAACGACCAGCACGGCCCGCCGCTTCTGGCTCTCGACCACGTAGCGCCCGGCGATCGCGACGGCGTCGGTGAGTCTCTGAGACGGCGTGTTGTCGCCCTTGAACAGCACGTTCCCGAGAAGTCCGGGCAGCGGGCCGTCCTGTGGGCCGTAGGCGCGTGAGATGGGGAAGACGTCATAGCGAATTGTCGGGTGGAGGGCACTCGAGGGCCTGGTCGAGACGAAGCGCACGCGGTCACGCCGGTTGAGGCGCAGGATCTTGTAGTTGAAGCCGCGCGCCTCGCGCATCGTGAGATCGATGTGGGCGAGGGGCAGCATGGCTCCGTCCTCTCGGACCACGGCGATCTCGGCCGGACCGTCATCAACAGCCACGACCGGCAGCTCCGAGCCATCGACGTGGCGCAGCCAGCCGCGGGTCGCCGCGATCGAACGCACTCTGCGTCTGGGGGCAACCAGCGGGACGGCGGTGAGCTCGGTTTCGACCGAGGCACCGTAGGCTCCTCCGAAGACTACCTCTGCCGACGCTACGTTCCGGTTCGGGAAGAAGATCTCGGCGGTGATGAAATGGAGCTCGCCCGGATCCAGCTCCGGTAGCTCGATCCGGTCCGGGTCGGATGCGTGCAGGGAGACATTGTCGAGCGCAACCGACAACCGCTCCGGCTCGAGGGCTTCGGCGGAGTGCCACACCAGGCGGGCGACGGTGGGACTGCCACCAACCCACTCCTCGAGAAGCACCTCGGTTTCGACGCGGGCTCGGGGCACGTTGAGGTGCTGGGCCGTGCGGCCGATCTCTCGCCCGGTGTCGTCGAGCGCGATCGCGGTGAGCTCACGAGTCGTCAGCTCCGGACCGAAATCGTGGGTGGTTCGCCAGGGCGCCTCGCGCATCTCCGCGACGAGCGCGCCGTCGACCAGAATCCGGACGGCGGCGACGTCCTCGGACACCGCCACACCGACCGTTTGCTGGCCGGTGACGATGCCGAGAAACAGGGAGACGAAGACGATGACGTTCGACGGCAATCGAAAGACCTCGCTAACGCAGTCCGCTCGGCGCCATCAGGACGGTTCCCTTCTTGTCTCGCAGCCGAATCCTGAGCGGGCCTCGAACCTCGGGCGTTTCGCTGCGATCGATCGTGATCACGTAGTGCCCGGTGAGGGTGCGCTCCATCTTGTGCAGCGCTTGATTGGCGAAGTGGTAGCTCGACTCATAGGTGCCGCCGGTCGCCTGGGCCATGGTCATCAGGCCGCCACCAAGAGTATGGAAGTCGGCCTGCGTGGTGTCGATGACGAAGGTCGTGGCACGCGCCGCCTGCAATGCCCTGAGCATGGGCCTCACGCCACCACCCTCGAGGCCGTAACCGAAGAAGATGATGTCCTTCTCGCTCGGGATCGGGGCGAGGGCGTCGGAGGTGAAGTGCAGCGCTTCCACCGAGCTGGCGACGTCGCGAGCCCCTTCTTCGTCGAAGTAGTCGAGCAGCGATACGCCGGGACTGGGGATGGCGGTGTCGGGCTTCGCTCCGGGGTAGAACGCTCGCTCGAGGCTCGCCTTGACGGCGGTGCGGTCGGTGGTGAAGTCCTGCCAGAGCTTGAGGTGCCCGAAGTAGGACAGAACCGCGACTCGATCTGCGGGATCGAGGCCGTCGACCAGCTCGCGCAGGCCCGGAAAGAGCTTCATCATGCCCTTGACGCGCGTGGGCTCGAAGTCGTTCTGCAGGAAGATCAGCACCAGCCTCCCCTCCGCATCCGGCTGGTCTCGGGGCTCCGCGGGCAGGGGTAGGGGCTCGATCTCCCGATCGGCGGGCTCCGGCTCGGCCTCGGGTCCTCGGGTCACCCCGTACCAGTCGAGCGCAGTGACCGGGAGCTCCTGATCGCCGATCGTGGCGATCAGGTCGCCCGGCTCGAGGTCCAGCAATGGGTAGCCGGAGTCGGTGACGATGCGCGCCACGACCGTGAAAACATCGATCGTGATGACGTCATAGAAGCCTCTCTGCGGGTCGAAGGCATCCGGTGCCCCGGTCTCGCCTGGCTCCCATTCGGTGACCTCCCGGGTCGCGGTCGGTGGTGAGAACGCGACTCGGTTCTCGATTTCGGTGTCCTCGAAGGCCGCCTCGGAATGGCTCACCCGGACGGTGGTGGTCTTCGGCCCGGTGGCGGCGCCGGGAGCCGCCCGGGCGGCATCGGCTGTCGGGGCAGGATCGCGTACGATGACCTCGACGTCGTGGATCCAGAACGTACCGGTTTCGACCCTGAGGCGAATCTCGCCGTTCGCGGTCAAGGGTGCGGACAGCTGCCGACATTCCCGATCGTCGAAGCACGGCTCCGGTTCGCCCACGGAAGCGGACATGGCCAGCGCATCGAGGGCCTGCGAGCCGACGCCGAGCTCGAGCAGGGAGGGAACGACCAGAGCCTGGCCGATCCCGGCCCCGAGGATGTCCTCGATGCCCTTGGCGATGGACCGCACCGGCTTGGCCTGCCAGAGGCCACCGTCGTAGACCATCACCGAATCTCCGGCGAGCCAGACGACACGTTCTTCGAAGCCCCGATCGGATTCCATCAGCGCCCGCCACACCATGCCGGCATCTCGAGTGGTGGCCGTCTCGAAGAAATGAACGCGCGATTCTTCGATACCGTCGATCTCTTCGATGATCTCGATCTGGCCGACGTCGGAATAGGAGGCCCGCTCCGAATAGGCCTTGCGGACGTCCGCGAAGAAGGAGACGCCGTCCTCCGTGGCTGACACGTTGCCCGCGAGCGCGAGGGCCAGAAAGCCCATGCCTATTGGGTGAGCCAAGCTGGTTCCGGTCACGCTCACCAGGCTTTCAATAGGGGTGCCAGAAGGTTGGGGAACGCGCGAGTCAGTCGAGCGTGGTCGCGGTTCTCTCGTTCGAATACGAGGACGGGCCCGAGGGGCCGGACGCGCGCAGACGGAAGTCGTAGGTCCTGCCGGGCTCGAGGCCCTCGAGGACGATCTTTCGGAGGTTGGTCGGAACGGCGGCGACCTGCTTGAATCTTCTCCTGCCTGTTCGCCGGACTTCGATCTCGAGGGTGTCGGCGTCGGACTTCTTGAAACGGAATCTCCACTTGAGACGGGCCTCGCTGCCCGAGAGCACCTTCACCTTGAGCTTGCGCGGCGCCTGGAGGGCACCGGGTTCCAGGGCCGGAGCGCCGGGCGGGTCGTAGCGGCCGACGAAGTCCGAGCCCTGCGCGCTGCCGGCGACGGGAGCGCCACCGAAGATGAAGATCGAGTTGCCGAAGGTCGCACCGGCGTTGCCGTGAGTGGGTAGCGGCGGCTCCTCGGCGGTGGTCCAGGTGTCGGTGCTCGGATCATAGAGCTGGGTCTTGTCCACCACCGCTTGGCTTTCCAGATTCTCGCCGCCGAAGACGTAGATCTTGTCGTCGACCACGCCGGTCGCCATGCCGCTGGTGGCCTCGGGCAGGCGCGCGCCCTCACTCCAGCTGTCGGTGGCGGGATCGTAGATCTGCAGGACGCCGCGGTTGACCGCGTTGTCACGGCCCGAAATGACGTAGATCCGGCCGCCAACGACCTCGGCCTTTACGTGTTCGGTGGCGATCGGCAGCCCGGCCGCCGCCGTCCAGCGGTCGCGTTCCGGGTCGTAGACCTCGTGCGTCGGCTGCGCGCCGCCGAAGAAGATATTCGCCGCGCCGCCGATCGCGTGGAGCTTGCCGCCCACTACCGCCACGGCCATGGCGGTACGAGGTGTCGGCAGCTCGTCGCCCTGTGACCAGGTATCGGTGTTCGGATCGTAGATCTGAAGTCTCTCCTCCGATCCCGAGCCGCCGACGGCGTAGAGCCTGCCGCCCAGAACGGCGACTCCCGTGTGGTGGCTGTGCTCCGGAAGCCCCGCCATCCGCCGCCAGGTGTCCGAGGCCGGCGTGTAGCGCCAGAGCTCGTCGGCGCGCGGATCGTTGATGCCGCCGACGGTGTAGACGTGGTCGCCGATGCGCGCGGCGTCGAATTCCGAGTTGGCAACCGGCATGGGCCCGAGCACGGTCCAGCCCTGGGCCAAGGCCGGCGAAGGTCGAGACCAGCCCGCGGCAATCGTGCCGAGTACCACCAGGCCGATGAGTGGCGCTCGCGAGTGTCTTTTTGATTCGAACAGTTGGGGCATGTTGGGCCTCTTAGTATACGGAGACGCCAGATGAACGACGCGAAAGGACCGACTACCCGTCAGCCTTTGTTTTCAAATCCGATTGGACTAGAGTGACCTTCCCCGCCGGCCCGGCCGGCTGATCCCAGCGAAAGTGGCGGAATTGGTAGACGCGCTAGACTTAGGATCTAGTCCCGTAATCGGGGTGGGGGTTCGAGTCCCCCCTTTCGCACCAGATTCAAGAGCCCCGATCCTTCTTACCGACCGAGAGTTTTGACAATGAGCGTAGTGGTTTCCATCGAGGACCTTGGCGGCAGCCAGAAGCAGGTCAAAGTGGCCGTGCCCGCGCCAGCCGTCGAGGCCGAGACCGACCGCGTGACCGCGGAGTACCGCAAGCACGCCAAGATCCCGGGCTTTCGCAAGGGCAAGGTGCCGACGTCACTGGTCTTGCAGCGGTTCAGCGACGACATCGAGAAGGACGTCGTGGAGCGGCTCGTGCCGCGCTACTGGAAGCAGGCCGAGGCGGAGAGCGAGCTCGATCCGCTCGTGGCTCCGCAGTTGGGTGCCGTGGACTTCGAGTTCGGGTCCGAGCTGACGTTCGTCGCGACGGTCGACTTGAGGCCGGAGTTCGAGCTCGGCAATCTCGACAGCTTCGACTTTCCCGACGAGCCGAAGGAGGTCACCGACCAGGATGTCGACAAGGCTCTCGAGGATCTGCGCCGGAGCGTTGCC
Organism: bacterium; assembly: GCA_024224155.1. Classification (NCBI taxonomy): domain Bacteria; species bacterium. The sequence goes on along the minus strand of JAAENP010000364.1, from coordinate 6,420 downwards.
GACTGGAAGAGCGCGGAACGGCCGGCGGCTCGCGGTGACCGGGTCCGGGTCGAGATCGCCGAATCCAAGGCGGCCGGCTCGGCTGGCTCCGCTGGCTCCGACAGCGCCGCTGGCGCCGACAGCACCGAGGAGGCCGAAGCCGAGCCGCAGAAGAGCACCTTCGAGGTCGGAGATTCCCAGGTCTGGGAAGAGCTGTCTCTGGCGGTGACCGGATTGAGCGCGGGGCAGAGGGGGGAGTTCGAGCGCGAGTTCCTCGAGGGAGCGGAGGTCGAAAAGAAGGAGTTCGAGTTTCGCGTCGAATCCGTGGAAGAGCGCGAGCTGGCGCCTCTGGACGATGCCTTTGCCGAAAAGTACGGCAATTTCGACGACCTGGCGGACATGCGCAAGGGCGTGCGGGACAATCTCGCCAAGGTCGGCAGGGAAGACTATGAGCGCGGTCGGCGCGGCGCTCTGATCGAGCAGCTGTGCGAGCGTCACCCGTTCGAGCTGCCCAAGCGTGTGGTTGTCGAAGAGACTCAGGAGATGTTGAGAGAGTACGCCGGAAGCCTGGCTCAGCAGGGCCTGGACGTCGAGAACGCCGGGATCGACTGGCAGAAGATGGGCGAGGAGCTCGGGCCCCAGGCCGAGAAGCGGGTTCGGGCTCGGCTGGTTCTGGACGCCGCGGCCAAGAAACTCGAGCTCGCGATCGAGGAAGAGGAGCTCGAGGGCGCGCTCGCGGACATCGCGAGATCGCAGGGGCGCTCCTCGGGACTGCTGCGCCAGGAGCTCGACCGTTCCGGGCGGCTGACCGAGCTCAGAGGCCAGCTTCTGCGTGACAAGACAATCAAAAGCCTGCTGGGCGAGCTCGAGGCCGAGACCGGGCCTGACGCCGAGCCTGAAGCAGAGACCGAAGATTCGTAAAGCAACAGGAGAAGTTTTCGATGTTAGTACCGATGGTAGTCGAGTCGACCAACCGGGGTGAGCGCGCCTACGATATCTATTCGCGCCTGCTCAAGGACGGCATTATCTTTATCGGCCGCACGATCGACGATGATGTTGCCAACCTGGTGATCGCCCAGATGCTGTTTCTCGAGGCCGAGAACCCCGAGAAAGACCTGTCGCTCTACATCAACTCGCCAGGCGGCTCGGTGACTTCCGGCTTCGCCATCTACGACACCATGCAGTACATCAAGCCGGATGTCGCGACCCTGTGCGTCGGCCAGGCCGCATCCATGGCCGCGATTCTTCTGGCCGGTGGCACCAAGGGCAAGCGATCGGTGCTACCCAACAGCCGGGTCCTCATCCATCAGCCGCTTCTCTACGGTCTCCAGGGGCAGCAGACCGACATCGACATTCATGCCAAAGACCTTATGCGCATGCGCGAACGAATCGATGAGCTGCTCGCGCACCACACCGGGAAATCGCAAGAAGAAGTGCATGGCGATACCGAGCGCGACAAGATCCTGACCGCAGAGGCGGCCGTGGAGTACGGCCTGGCCGACCAGGTGATGACGAGGCGCCCCATCGAGGCGGCCAAGAGCTGAAGACGGTCTGGTATGATTGTCGTAAGGTTTCCGGCCAGAGTTCCTGAGGAGTACTTCATTGGCGGAATACATCAACCGCGATCTCCTGTTCTAAGCTACGAGAGGTACGGCGTGGAGCCGGTCCGACTGGGTGGAGGATAGATGCCGAAAAAAGAAAATGGCGATGAAGCGCTGAGGTGCTCCTTCTGCAACAAGAGCCAGCGCGAGGTCAAGAAACTCATCGCCGGCCCGACCGTCTTCATCTGCGACGAATGTGTCGACATCTGTCTGGACATCATCGCCGAAGACCGGATGCTGGAACAGCAGCAAGAGACGGATCTTCCCAAGCCCAAGGAGATCAAGGCCTTCCTCGAGGACTACGTCATCGGTCAGCAGCAGGCAAAAAAGAAGCTCGCGGTCGCGGTCTACAACCACTACAAGCGCATCGAGTTCGCCGAGAAGGCCCGCGGTGAGGTCGAGCTACAGAAGTCCAACATCCTTCTGATCGGACCGACCGGTACCGGTAAGACCCTGCTCGCCCAGACCCTGGCTCGACTGCTCTCGGTGCCCTTCACGATCGCCGACGCCACCACCCTGACCGAAGCCGGCTACGTCGGCGAGGATGTCGAGAACATCATTCTCAAGCTCTACCAGGCGTCGGGGAACGACAAGGAAAAGACCCAGCGCGGCATCGTCTATATCGACGAGGTCGACAAGATCGCCCGCAAGGGCGACAACCCGTCGATCACGCGAGACGTCTCCGGCGAGGGTGTGCAGCAGGCGCTCCTCAAGATCCTCGAGGGGACGCAATGCAATGTCCCGCCGCAGGGCGGCCGCAAACACCCGCATCAGGAGTTTCTGCAGATCGATACGACCAATATCTTGTTCATCTGCGGCGGGGCGTTTGTCGGTCTCGACGAACAGATCGCGGCGCGGATCAATGAGAAGACGCTTGGCTTCGGAGCCGAGGTCAAGACCGAGAAGGAGCGCCGTTCGAGTGCGCTTCTCGAGCACGTCGCCCCCGGCGACTTGATCAAGTTCGGGCTGATTCCCGAGTTCGTCGGCCGCCTGCCGGTGGTTTCGACGCTCAACGAGCTGAGCGAGGAAGACCTCGTACGCATTCTTCGTGAGCCCAAGAACAGCCTGGTCAGGCAGTACCAGACGATGCTTGAGCTCGAGGACGTCGAGCTCAACTTCACGGATGGCGCACTTGCGGCGGTCGCCAGCGAGGCTCAGAAGCGAAACGTGGGCGCGCGAGGGCTGCGCATCATCCTTGAAGAGCTGATGCTCGACTTGATGTACACTATCCCCTCACAAGAGGACATTTCCGAGGTGATGATCACCAAGGAGACGGTTCTTGACCGGGTGCAGCCGGTTCCCCTCAAAAAAGCGGTCTAGCGGGTATCGCCCGTGGGCCGTAACTAACCATTAGCAAAAGAGAAAGGCATGAGCCACAGGCCGAGCTTCATCAAGACCAAGCGCGAGAGTCTGCCTTCGGTTCCTCTGCGAGACATGGTCGTCTTCCCGCACATGATGGCGCCGTTCATCGTCGGGCGCGCGGGTTCGGTCCATGCTCTCGAGCAGAGCTTGGCGCGAGGTGATCGCAAGATCTTTCTGATCGCCCAGAAGGACCCCAAGGTCGACGATCCCGGGCAGGAGGACATGCACAAGATCGGTGTCGTCGCCCGTATCGTCCAGAACCTGCGCCTGCCGAACGGCAACGTCAAGGTGATGGTCGAAGGTGTGCAGCGTGTCGAGCTCTTGGAGCTGCACGAGGAAGAAGGAGCGTTTACGGCCACGGTCGAGGTTTTCGAGGTCGATCTGGAGGTCGACGAGGGGCTGGAGAAGTACATGGCGCGGGTGCTCAACGTCTTCGAGCAATACGCCAAGATGTCCCAGCACCTGGCCTTCGAGGGCCTGGCCTCGACGATCAAGACCGACGAGCCCGATCGTTTCGCGGACCAACTGGCCGCGCACCTCCTGGTTTCGACCTCGGAGAAGCAGGAGCTGCTCGAGCTGTTGAGCCCCTACGAGCGCCTGCAGCACCTTCATGATCTGCTGGACGTCGAAGTCGAGAAGGTCAACATCGACAAGCGCATCAACGTCAAAGTCAAGAAGCAGATGGAGAAGGCCCAGAAGGAGTACTACCTCAACGAGAAGATCAAGGCCATCCATAACGAGTTGGGCCGTACCGACGACAAGAACGACGAGATGGCCGAGCTCAAGGAAAAGATCGAGAGCTCCGGCCTTCCGAAAGAGGTTCAGGAGAAAGCCGAGCAAGAGCTCAAGCGCCTCGAGTCGATGCCCCCGGTTTCGGCGGAGGCTACGGTTTCGCGAAACTACATCGACTGGCTAGTGAGCGTTCCCTGGAAGAAGAAGAGCCGGGAGATCAAAGACCTCGACCGGGCGCAGAAGATCCTGGATCAGGACCACTTCGGCCTCGACGAGGTCAAAGAGCGCATTCTGGAGTTCCTGGCGGTCAGGCAGCTGGCGAACCAGACCCAGAGCTCGATCATCTGTTTCGTGGGCCCACCTGGCGTGGGGAAATCGTCGCTCGCCAAATCGATCGCGCGCGCGATGGGCAGGAAGTTCGTTCGTCTGTCTCTCGGCGGGGTTCGAGACGAGGCCGAGATTCGTGGCCACCGGCGCACCTACATTGGCGCCTTTCCGGGCCAGATCATCCAGATGATGCGCAAGGCCGGAACCGTGAATCCGGTCTTCCTGCTCGATGAGATCGACAAAATGTCGACCGACTTTCGCGGCGACCCGTCGTCGGCTCTGATGGAAGTTCTCGATCCGGAGCAGAACAACGCCTTCAAGGATCACTACCTGGACGCCGAGTTCGATCTCTCGAAGGTCATGTTTATCGCAACGGCCAACGTCAGCCACACGATTCCCCCTGCGCTCAAGGACCGGATGGAGATGATCCAGCTCTCCGGCTACACCATGACCGAGAAGCTCGCGATTGCCGAGGGGTTCCTGATTCCCAAGCAGAACAAGGCTCACGGTTTGAGCAAGGGCAAAATCGAGTATCGGGAAGACGGTCTGCGCAAGTTGATCGAGAGCTACACGCGCGAAGCCGGCGTCCGGAACCTCGAGCGCCAGATCGCCAAGGTCTGCCGCAAGGTGGCGCGCGCGATCGTCCAGAAGAAGAGAAAGGGCAAGGCCAAGATCGACGCCGAGGCCGTGATCGAGTACCTGGGCAAGGAGAAGTTCCGCCGTTATAAGATGGGCGAGAAGCCCGAAGTCGGAGTCTCCATGGGGCTGGCCTGGACCGAAGCCGGCGGCGAGTTGCTCGAGACCGAAGTCGGTCTGATGAAGGGCCGCGGCAAGCTGATCCTCACCGGAAAGCTCGGTGAGGTGATGCAGGAGAGCGCCCGAGCCGCGGTCTCCTACCTGCGCAGCCGGGCGGATCTTCTGGGCGTCGATCCCGAGTTCAATGAGGGCAGGGATCTCCACATTCACGTGCCCGAGGGCGCGATTCCCAAGGACGGACCGTCCGCGGGTATCACCATGGCAACCGCTCTGGTTTCGGCGGCGACCGGCTTGCCGGTCCGCAAGAACCTGGCGATGACCGGCGAGATCACCCTGCGTGGCAAGGTGCTGCCGATCGGCGGCGTCAAGCACAAGCTGCTCGCGGCCTATCGGGCCGACATCAAAGAAGTGATCCTGCCCAAGGAGAACGAGCGAGATCTGGACGAGATTCCGGATGAGGTTCGGGCAGATTTGGAACTCCATTTGGTCGAGACCATGGACGAGGTCCTGGCATTGGCCTTGGACGGTGAGATTCGCTCGCTGCCGGGAACGGAAGCGAGCTTGGAAAAGACCCCGGCGGATCCCAAGCCGGGGTCGGTGGCCCACTAGCGGCCGCCGCCGGGTCGCTCTTCCAGCGGCCCATCCCGCTTAGTCACAAGCATTATCAAAAGTTGTTCATCCGGCATCCGCCGGGTGGGGATTCGGGAGGGAGGGGCGGTTCCTTTGAACCCGGGTGCGGTGGAGAGAGTGAAGGTCAAGAGTGCTCAATACCTATGTTCGGTTGTTCGACCGGGAGATTTCCTGGACGACGCCCGTCCGCAAGTTGCGTTCGTCGGCCGTTCGAACGTCGGCAAGTCGACACTTCTGAACAGGCTGGTGGGCCGGCACGGTTTGGCGCGCATCAGCTCGACACCAGGTAGAACGCGAGCCATCAACTACTTCGAAATCAACTCGAGTTTCTATTTCGTCGATCTCCCCGGATATGGCTACGCAAGGGTCTCGAAGACGGAAAGACAGAGCTGGGCGAATCTGATGGCGAGCTATTTCGAGATGGCATCCGGGAAGGCGATGGTCATTCAGCTCGTCGACGCCAAGGTCGGCGCAACCGAGCTCGATCAGCAGAGCGCCGAGTACTTACGGTCCGTTGGCGTCGACCCGATCGTGGTCGCGACCAAGGCGGACCGGGTCAAGAAGGGCAAGCTCCAAGCTACGCTGGGCTCGATCCAGCGAGACCTGGGGCTACTCGACTCGGTGATCATTCCCTTCGCGGCTCCAAGCGGCGAGGGCTCGAAACAGATCTGGAGATCCATCGAACAATACCTCGGCTCATTCGATAGCCGAGGAGACAACCAAGGGGACGACCATGACTGAACCCGCACAGCAGGAAAGCTCGGTTCGCCGGGTACGCGAGGCCAAGGACGCGCTCGACATCCGTACGCTGAAAGAGATGAAGAGCGCCGAGCTCACCAAGATCGCTGTCGAGCTCAACGTCGACGGCGCGACCTCGCTTCGCAAACAGGAGCTGATCTTCAAGATGCTTCATGCGCCAACCGACACGAGCGGCCTGAAGGTCGCGCGGACCGTTATCGTATCCCGGCCCGGGGGATACGAGCTCATACGCCCGCACGACTACAACTATCTTTCCGCTCCGCTCAGGCACTTT
>JAAENP010000363.1 GCA_024224155.1 bacterium | reverse complement strand
CCCGAGCTGAACGGTCTTGCCGGAGGCGACAAGGGAGTCGCCGTGGTAGGTGTCCTGGTGTTCGAGAAGCTGCCGCTGGACGATCTCGAGGAACGGATTCCCGCTCTCCTCGGAACCGGCGGACCCAACGCCTTGGGCAAGGAGCTCCGCTACGGACTCCAAGGGTACGAGAAAGCTCACCTGGTTACCCGCGGTCGCGACATTGACGCCGACCACTACACCGGAGTCGTCGATCGCCGGCCCGCCGCTCATGCCCGGGTTGAGCGAGCCCGTGAAGTGCAGCCGCCCGTAGAGCGAATGCTCGGCGCGGCCGTTGTAGGTCCCCTCGACGATGGTGATGCCGATATCGTGTGGATAACCCAATGCGTAGAGGCGAGTGCCTTGAGCCGGAGCCGCGGCCGCGATCTCCAGCCGTTCCGGCCCGGCGGAACCGACCTCGAGGAGCGCCAGATCGTGCAGGACATCCAGCCCCACCAGCCGGGCCTCTTGCTCTTGATCGTCGGCGTCGACGACGCTGGCGACATAACGCGCCGGCTTGTGCACGAGGCGCGAAACCACGTGGTAGTTGGTGACCAGGCGAGTACCGTCGCCAACGAAGAATCCCGAGCCGATGATCCCCTTGGCGCCGGAGCCGGTCTCACTGACCTCGACCTTGACGACAGCCTCCCGGTGGCGATCGAAGACCCCCACGGTGGCTTCCTGCCCGTGAGCGTCCGAGGCGGCGCAAAGGCACGCAACCACTAGCGACGCAACTCGCGGGAGGTATCTGTCGCGCACCAGCTCGGCCACAGAACAAGGGTAGAGCAGAATCCGGCCTTCCTGCAATGCTGGACGCGACTCGGGTCGATCACGCGTCCAGAAGCCAGGGCCCGGCCGGCCGCTCGAAACGGCATGCCGTAGCCGGCTCAGTGGCAGTCGCCGACCGGTTCCGTCACGAAGGCGACGATCGCGTCGAGCCCGTCCGGTTCGACGACCGCCTCGAAGTGCCCCCCGGCCACCATCGCGGTCCCGGCGAGCGCGGCGGTCTCTTGCGGCGAGAGCCCGCGCTGGCTGTCGAGCACGGCGTGTCCGTCGCCGGAAGCCCAGGCGAGGTCCTTTAGGAGCGGATCGCGGTCGACGCGCCCGTCGCCCAGGAAGTGTGTTCGCCACACACCCCTCTCGCGAGTCAGAAGGGCCCGATCGATGGTCGGGGCCGAAGCGTTCTCCAAGCGGTAGTAGCGCACGTCCGGGAAGTGATCCGAATCGCGCGCCAGCAGGAGTTGAATCCGGCGTGCTTGCGAGAGCCGGCGGTCGAGGTAGTCGACCCGCTCCTGCCGGTTCCCGAAGAGGTCCGGCCGGGGTTTGCGGCGCAAGCGCTCGCTGGCCTTCCGCCCGAAGAGCGACCACCCGTACTCCACCCAGTTCTGAGAATCGAACAGATCGACGGCCAGGGTCTTACCGCTCTCGTCGAAGAACAGATCGTCCCGATCCGCCGGCAGATCCTCGAACAGCGGCCGGATGGAGAAGAAAACCTCGGGGTAAAACCGTCGCCCGACCAGGGGCACGTAATTGCGACCTTGGATCAACAACTGGAGTACTCGCAAAGCGCCGTTGTTCGAAGCGCCGACCAGAACCAGCTTGCGGAGCCGGTAGCCGCGCCGCGGGGCGACTCCGGCGTCCGCCCGGTCAGGATCGGGCGCGCCGTACTTAACGGGCCAGCGGGAGATCTTCGCCGCATTGCTCTGGCAGACGAGGTCGATTTCGGTGCCGCCCCGCTTCTCGCTGAGCTCCTCCAGGCGACGGTCGAGCAGACGCACCGAATCGAGATTGCCGTAACGCCAGTCGTAGTTGAAGAAGAAGAGATCGTCCGCCGGTCCAGGATCGGCCAGGTCTCCCAGCCGGTAGCCCTGATCCTCGAAGCGCTCCAGCAGCGGCCGGTAGACCTGCTTGGTCCAGCCCGGCAGGCGGAGCTGCCAGATTGTCTCGATCGCCTCGTAACCGGTATTCGGATGGGAGGGCTGGCCACCGAGCACCAGCGGCAGCACCAAGCGGTAACCGCCGTCGCGAGGCCGAAACAGCTGCCGGGAGCTTCCCCAGACCAGCTCGCCACTGCCGGGATCGCTCAGCACGGTACCGGTCACTCCGGATACGAAGACCATCGGAGTGTGCCCGCCTGCGGGCAAGAAGCGTTCGGTGAGCGGTGGGCTCCAGCGGCTCGCGCAGCCGAGTGCCGGCGCCAGCAGCAGAAACAGGGCTAGGAGCCCGGCCGTGGTAAGCGGCGTGGCCGGGGATCGCGACCTCGGGCCCGCTCTCACGGCTCCGACACCTCAGCCGACTCGGCTCGCCGCGGCAGCTCGAGCAGCCAGAAAAGCAGATTGTCCGTGAACACGGGATCCTTGGTCAGATCGAGATGGGCTCTGGGCAGAAACATGGCACTCTGCCAGTCGACCGGCGAACGCAGGTAGGGCGACCACGGGCTACCCAGGCGCTCGTCCATCAGCGAGCTCGACCGCAGCACCTTGCCGTCGCCAGGCTCGTGGGCGATCACGGAAAGACTCTTCTTACCGGCACCTACCTCTGCGCGCCGGGGGGTCGGCACGGCGTCGCCGGCAATCAGGTAGAGGTGGAGGCCCTGCGGCTTCTCCACTGGCCGATCGAGCGCCGCGGCAAAACGCCCGGCGCGCTCGAGGGCCTTCTCCTGGTGATCGAGCGCGATCCGGCGCCGCACCACCGGATCCGGCTCGTCCGGCAGCAGCCACGAGACCATCTCCTCGGCCTCTGGAGATGCCAGGCCCCACTGCATGCGGCGCCAGAGCGCCGGATCGAAGAGGTCTTCGATCGGGTCGCCGTCAGAGAGCACCATGCCGTGCCGACCCCTCGGGAGCATCTGGTAGCCGGAGGCGAAGGTGCCGAGCAGAGTCGGAGAGTAGCTGATGAAGGGCCCGTAGTCCTTGCCCTCGAGCAGCTGCACGAGGCTCTCCAGCGTGCCCGCGTTGGGCGGCGCCACCAGAACCGCCCGCTCGATGTTGGCCGCTCCTGCCCAGGTCACCTCGGGCAGCGATCCGTCCTCCGGCAGGTCGGCGGCGCCGTAGCGCAAGTAGTAACGCAGCAACAGGCCGCCCATCGAGTGACTGACGACGTCGAACTTCAGATCTGGCGCGTCGACACCGAATCGACGTTTCGTCTCCGCCCGCACGTAGGCCCGTTTCTCTTCGATGAACCGATGCAGGCGCTGTGCGTTCTCGACGTTGTCCCGCCGCCAGTCGTAGTCGAACTGGAAGCAGTTGTAGTGATCGTCGCCCCAGTCGACCTCGCCCGAGACCGCCAGGCTTTCGTCACGGTAGCCACCGGCGCCAAGCGCAGTGAGAATGTGGAAATAGGCCCGCAGGTTGATCGGGATGCCCAGAAGCTTCACCTTGAGCTTATCCAGGACGCCGGCGGGGCGAACCTCGTCCCGGAGATCTCGCAAGGGTACGCCTTCGCGCATCGGCAAGGCGATCAGGCGTGCGTCCGCGGGCTTCTCCGGCTTGGCATAGTTGTCGGCGAACGCACCCCAGACCACCCGGCCGGTCGAGCCCTCGACCAGCTTCGAGCCGGTAAGCCCGGGGATGACGATGACCGGGTTGCGATCGGGTCCGTGACTCTGGGCCGAGCGGCTGTAGAGTCGTCCAACATCGGGCCGGTTGGGCTTGAGCGCCGCCGTGCAGCTGGCGAGGAGCAGCGCGGCCGTCAGAGTCACGGCAGTCGGCCCGGCACCGGCTTTCATGGGGCTCAATCGGATCATCGGTTGACGCTCGTAGATACGCCCAACTCCGGCGGGCGGTTTCGCCTAGCTTCCCACGCTCCGCTTCCCCACGCTCGAGCATTGTGTGAAGCTTGGCCGATGCCGGTCCTCGTCGTCGCCGACACCGAGATTCCGTACGAGATCGGACGCAGCCAACGCGCCAAGCGAATGAGAATCACCGTGCGACCGGGGAGTGTCGACGTCATCGCGCCGCGATTCACGCCCAACCGACAGATCGTGGCGTTCGCCGAGTCCAAGCGCCGCTGGATCTACGAGAAAACCGAAGCCCTGCGCGAGCGCGAGCTGGTCGTGACTCCCCCGCGGTTTCTCTCGGGATCAAAGGTCCTGTTTCGGGGAAGGTTCTTGCGCTTGTGGGTGCAGGAAGCGCAGGGGGTCGACCGCCACAGCCGAAGGGCTAAGAAACGCTCGTCCGCGAGCTCGCTCCGTTTTGCGAGCGCGTTTCACGTCACCCTCGAGCGTGGGCTCGCCTCCGCCCAACGTGAGACGTTGACGCGCGATCTCGTGATGGACTGGCTCAAGAGGCGAGCGCTCGCGGATGCACGAGTCTGGGCTCGCCAGTATGGTTCCGAGCTCGGCGTCTCCCCCGCCCGGATCCGGATCGGGAATCAGAGAACGCTCTGGGGAAGCTGCTCGGCCCGCGGCGTGATATCGCTCAACTGGCGCTTGATCGCCGCGCCCAAACCGGTCTTCGAATACGTGGTCGTTCACGAGCTCTGCCATCTGATCGAGCGCAACCATGGCAAGAGGTTCTGGAAGCTGGTGGGCTCCATGCTGCCGGATTATCCCGAACGCAGAACCTGGTTGCAGCGGCACGGCGTCGCCCTGAGCTAGGTCTGGTCGAGGCTTCATCCGGGCCCTTCACTGAGGGCGGAGAAACCTCGGCCACGGAAGACGCAACTGCTATACTCGCGGGGCTCTGAAACAACGAGGGAATGGGTTTCACCGGCGGTCTCCGGGGAGGGGGTCGCCAGAACGAAAGGATTCTATGCACCCGATTCGACGATTGATTCCGACGGTCCTGGCAGCCGTGGTGACGATGGCGGCTCTGCCCGCGATCGCTGTCGCGGACTCCCACGAAGAGGAAGCGCCGCGGCCTTACGCCTACGGCATCTACTACGAATGCGACACCAGCACGCAGGAGCAGGCCGACCACATCATGAAGCACGTCTTCAAGCCCGTGTACGACCAGGGCGTCGAGGACGGCACGATCACGGGCTGGGGCTGGATGGCCCACGCGGTAGGCGGCAAGTGGCGGCGCGTGGTCTACCTGATCGCGCCGACGATCGACGAGGTTCTCGAAGCGAGCAACACGCTCAACACCAAAGTGGGCGAGGCCGACCCGCTCGGAGCCAACCGGCTGCAGCAACTCTGCCCGTCCCACGATGACTACATCTGGCGCTGGGTCGCCGGATCGAGCGAAGATGCCGGCGAGATCACCGAGCAGCGGGGTGACGTCGCGTTCTCCGCCTACTGGGTCTGCGACATGTCCAAGGAGTCGGATCTCGACGACATGATTCGGGAGAAGATCGGCCCCCTCTGGGACGCGCAGGTCGAGGCCGGGAATCTAGCCTCCTGGGCCTGGTTCGAGCACGTCATCGGCGGCAAGTATCGTCGCCTGGCCTCCCAGACCGCGAAGGACTTCGGCAGTATTACCAAAGCGCGCGAAGCAGTAATCAACGAGCTCGTTGAAAACCACCCCGACGTGATGGCCGAGTTCAGTACCACCTGCCACTCGCACCAGGACTATCTCTGGGAAGTCATGATGGAAACGCCCTAGCGGCATCAGATCGAGCGAGGGGCGGGGCCATCGGCCTCGCCCTCTTCCTCGGTCGACACGAAGCTCGACCGTCTTGCCTCCCCCGGCAGCCTGGCAGACCTAAGGCTCAGTCGCGCTCTTGCCAATCGACGCTTTGGCGGATGTGCTCGCGCAGCCGGCGCCCGCCTTTACCGTCGAAGGCAGTGAAACGAATGCCCATTCCCCGGATGCCTTCCTTTTCCAGGGAGGTGTGCCGAACCACCTCGGCGTCACCAGTGACTGCATCCGGATCCCCAGGCCAGTTGAAGGAGAACTTGACCCAGGTCGCGATCGGCAGGAGCTCGCCGGTCATCACCTTCATGCCGGTCGCCGAGATATCGCGCGTCTGGACCATGCGGAGCCTGCTGGTGTCACCCATCTGCACCTCGAGCCTCGCCATGATGCGCTGGCCGGCCCTGGGCGACGCGCGGACGAACTGAGTACACAACCTACTCAGATCGGAAGCCGAGAGCCTCGCCGGCAGCACGGTCAGCCGGTCCGACTCGCGTAGTGACAGGGTTCTGTAGTCGTCTTCGCCGGCAATAACCACCATACGGGGAAGGCCAAAGGAACCCAAGGACTCGACGAGCTCATCGAAGGGCATATCCTCGAGCGGGACCGCGACGACCAGAAGATCGACACCGAGTGTCTCGTGCAACGCACAGGCGGATACTCCAGACGGAACGCTCAGGATCCCGACCGCTCGCCGGTCTACCTTGCGGGAGAGACCTTCCCGAAGCTCCTCGCTAACGCCAACCGTGACGATCTTCTGTTTCACCCTATCGGGACGTTAACAGTGCCGATTCCGATCCGGCAAATACCGGCGGAAATCCTATCCCAAGGGAAACAGAGCCCGCAGCATGTCATCGACGTAGCCCCGAAAGTTGTTCCAACCGACGCCTTCGGGCACCTCTCCGCCGGCCGGCCGGTGTCCGAGGTCGCGAAGCCGCTGCTGAAACTCGCGGTTGGAGGCCGCGGAGTCGAAGTTCTCGTGCGGAGAGCGCAGGTGGTAGGAGCCCCACCTCTGGTAGATGACCAAAGGGTGGTCTTCGGCTCTGGGTGGCTCGCTGCCGAACGCGAAGAGCGTCGGCCAGATCGCTCCCACTCTTGCGAACTGATCAGGGGCTTCGAAAGCGACCCGGAAGGAGAAGTCCGCTCCGCTGCCGGTGCCGGCGCTGGCGCGCGCCATCGCATGATTGAGGGTCAGATAGCGCTCGTCTATGAGCGACACCAGCTCTTTTCCGAACATCTCGACATAGGCGGGATTGCGAAATTCGCGCCGACTGTTCTCGGGATCGGCCGGCGTCACGAACACCACGATGACAGGGGCTATCGAGTCACCGGCGAGATGATCGAGGACGTTCTTGAAATGCCCCTTCTCGAGCGCCTCCTGGCCATCGTGCACATAGAGTGTCGGGTAGCGAGTATCGCCATCGGCGTCGTAGCCCGCGGGCAGATAGACCGTGGCTTTGCGCGTCTGGCCTTCCATCGCCTCGCTCTCCCAACTGATTTCCTCGAGACGGCCCCGGCGGTCGTCCGCGGCGGCCTCGGAGAAGTCGGGAGCGCGGTATGCGGGCATGGCGACGAAGGACACCTCACCGAACAGGCCCTCACCTTCATTCGGGTTGAGCGGGTCCGCGGTGGGCTCGCCGTAGTCGACCAGAAAGCCATAGTGAACCGCGGCGTCCGGCTCGAGGCGCGTCGAGTAGTAGAAAAGATCGGTGCCGGGCACGCGGGTCATCGGATCCTCGCGGCGGAAACCGACCATATCTCCGACGATGCCGACGTCCTCGGCCTCGCCTCGATAGAGAAAGTGCACGGCCCCCGTGTCTTCGATCACCGGAACCGAGCTCGCGGCGAGGAAGGCGTCTATCCGAGCACTCTTCTCTTCGGCACTCCCGCGCTCACCGAGATCGGCGAGAAGACCGGCGAAGCGGGTCGAGCTCATCGCCGGCGACACCTCCGCAACAGCGGCCGGCTCGCCGACCGGGTCCACTCGTGCGAGCGAGCTCATGCTGCGCAGATAGAGGTGCCCGCCGGCAAAGGCCGGAGCGCTCCAGGAGACTTGATCGAACAGCGCGACACTGGCGAGCTCTTTGTAACCCTCCGGCGAAGCGTCGGCGACCCGTAGCACTCCGGGCTTGGTCATGATCACGAGATGATCGCCGACCAGCGTCGGAAAGCCGTCGCCGGGCTCGCGACTTCTCCACTGGATCGCGCCGGTTGCGGCGTCGACACAGGTGAAGATCTTGCCGTTCATGCCGTAGAGGTAGCCGTCATGGTAGACCGGTTGTACGTAGGTGCCCTTGATCGCTTGGCTCTTCCAGACTTCGCTGACTTGCCAGGCGCCTCCTTGCGCGCTGACCTCGAGCATGGAGGACTCCGGCTGCTGATTGAGCAGCAGGAGGCGGTTCTCACCCGCGGGTACCGGGATGATGGTCGCGCCACCCATGGCACGCTCGTCGCCGCCGTGCTCGTGACTCCAGAGCACCGCACCTGACGACGGATCGAGGCCGCGCAGGTGCTTGGTGCCCGCGGCGACCACCTGACTGCGCCCGCCGAGCGTGGCGACGATCGGCGTGTTGTACTCGACCGTGTCGTCACCGGTACTCCAGAGTAGCTCGCCGCTGGCGACATCGAAGCCACCGATCGACTTACCCTCGCCGGCACCGAGCTGCACGACCAGCGTGGCGCCGACCACGACCGGCGAGGCGCCAAAGCCGTAGAACGGAGCCTCGGCCTCGAGGTCATCGGCTAGGTTCTTGGTCCACACCGACGCTCCAGTCGCGGCGTCGAGCGCAAACAGATGGCCGCGCGGTCCGAGACCGAAAACACGCCCGCCAGCAAGCACCGGTGTGGCGATCGGACCGTCGTGCGAGCCGGTATGCCCCGCGTAGCCCTCCCCCATCTCGTAGCGCCAGAGCTCGTCGCCGGATTCGGAATCGAACGCCGCGATGACGTCTTTCGCGCCGCTCTGAAAACCGGTCACCAGCCGCTCACCGTCGACGGCGACCACCGGATAGCCGGACCCGAGCTCCCGCTGCCATGCGACCGAGAGAGCGGCCGACTCGCCTTCGAAGAGCCGGACATCGCGCACGGCGCCGTCATGACTGGGTCCGCGAAGGCCGGGCCAGCTCGACGCGGCAGCGATCTGGGGCACCGCCACCGAGATCGCCGGCGCGGTAAGAAGTAGGCAAACGAATCGAGTGAGCCGGAATAATCTGCTTCGCATGGTTGGCCTCCGAGGTGCGGTTCTTGTCGACGCCGCGAATCGTACCACCGGCTGCGACTACACCCGTCTCGACGATGAGAGGGGCTCAGCGAAGGCCAATAGCCTCCTTCTTGGCCGAGAGTACGCCGTGTTACGATGCACGGACTTCGACGACGAGGTTCGGCCAGCCGGCGGTGCTTGGAGGTGCCGCCGACCGAACTCGCTGCTCTTCGTCACCTCGAAAGGAGACTCATGCGCAAGGCTCTACTAGCGACGGTCCTGACCATGCTGATGACGCTCGCCCCGGCGGCGGGCGTCGCTGAAACCGACTACGACGCGATCGCCGACAACCTCGTCAATCAATCGGCCGCGGTTCGGCCCGGCGAGATCGTCGTCATCGCCGGCGGCGTCAACGAAGTCGAGCTCATGGAGGCGATTCAGGTCTCGGTGTCCAAAGCCGGCGGCCAGCCCCTGATCACTCTCAATATCCCGAAGGCCAACAAGCGCGCGCTGATGGAGACTCCCATGGAGCACCTGGAGCAGCTGCCCACGGCCAATCTCCTGATGACGAAGATGGCCGATGTGTTCATCAACGTCGGCTCGGTCCAGGACCCGAGCCTGTTCTCCGACGCTCCCGAAGAACGCCTCGCCGCCGCCCGCAAGGCGGGTGTGCCGCTGACACGCGCGCTCAACAACGCCCGTTTCCGGAGCGCGACGCTCGGACAAACCGGCGGCATTCCTACGGCGGCCTATGCCGAATCCGTGGATGCAGACTACGAGGAGATCAACGAGATCTTCTGGAAAGCGATCGCGGTTCCGCCTGCCGAGTTGGCCACCAAGGCCAGCTCCGTAGCCGCAATGTTGAAAGAAGGAGCGATGGTCAAGATGACCTCGGAGGCCGGCACCGACCTCAGTTTCGCGATCGGCGGCGAGCCCGCCCGGATCAACGCCGGCCGAACCTCGGACGTGGTCTCGCCAAACGGCGCCGCCAACACCTGGCTCCCGGCGGGAGAGGCCTATGCCTGCGTCAAAGCAGGAAGCGCCAACGGCATGCTGGTCGTGCCCTGGACTCAGTTTCGCGGGCTCGCCGTGAGGAACCTCGAGCTGACTTTCGAGGATGGACGGGTAACTCAGCTCTCCGCCGACACCAACCAGGAGATGCTGCAGGGGTACTTCGCCTCATCGAGCGATTCTCTCCGGGAGCTCTCGATCGTCGATCTCGGAATGAACTCCGAAAGCCGTACTCCGACAGGATCGACCTACAAATCCTGGGAGATGGGCGGCATGGTGACGCTCGGCCTGGGCAACAACGGCTGGGCCGGTGGCAGCAACGATTCGGATGGCGCGATGAGCCTGCATGTCGACGGCTCGACACTCAGCATCGATGACCACACCGTCGTCGAAGCCGGTAAGCTCGAGATCTGAAGACGATCCGTGCCCTTTCGTTTCTGGCTGCGGGTAGCGCCTTCTACCTGCTGATCGCCGGCGCTCAGGTCAACGCCTACCAGGCGACGCTCTCGGTACCGGACTGGCCTCTGTCCTACGGCCGGTTGCTGGCCTCGGAGTGGCCGGGGAACGTCTTCTACGAGCAGCATCATCGCGCGACGGCGGCCTCGACGCTGGTTCTTTTCACCGCGGTCCTGATCACGCTCGCGAGGCGCCCGGATCTCGCCGAGGCACGGCGCATGTCCCGCTACGCCGCCGGCGCCCTCGGCCTTCAAGTGGCCCTCGGTGGACTCATCGTGCTGCGGCTCAATCCGCCGTGGCTCGGCGCCATTCACGTCCTGGTAGCGGTTGCCACCGTGGTCTTGATCGCCGCAACGAGCCTACTGATCTGGGAGCGATGGACGGCTACGGTGCCGTCTCCAGGCGTCGACAGAATCCGGCGACGGGCCAGGATCGCCCTCGGGCTGGTCACGCTCCAGGTCTTCCTGGGGTCGATCACCCGGCACCCACCGGTGGGCGAGCTCACCTTCATCACCACTTTGATGGCTCATCTCCTGAACGGGGTCATCACCACGATGTTCCTGATTCTGCTCGCCTTTTCGATGGCTCGCCTGCGGGGGGCCGATCGACTCCGAGGTTGGGGCTGGCTGCTGTTCTCGGGCGTCGTCGGTCAGGTCCTGATCGGAGCGTGGGTCTTCGTGGTCGCGCCGGCACCCTTCGACGAGGCCTGGCCTCCGCCGAGCGGGTTTCCAGCCGCCCACGCCGCCCATATCGTTCTGGCGGCGTTTCTCGCCACCTGCCTGGTCGCGGCGCTGCTCCGAGGCGGCCGGTCGGACGGTCGGCCGGTACCATCCTAGAATCAAGGGGATCTCGCATGCGTGCACCAAGCCTTATTCGAGCCATTCCGATCTCCCGCCTCGTGGCCTCGAGCCTTCTGGCGCTGACGCTTACGGCACAGGCAAACGCATCCACCGAATCCGAGCTCAATGCTCGCTGGCGAGGCGCCTGGGCCATCATCGGAGTCGACGCCATCTCGGGCTGCGCTGGCAACTACACCAACAACGAGGTTCGGGGGCGCCGCGTCAGCGGCAAGGGCGACCACCGTTTCAGCGCCGGCGAGCTGGCAACGGTCTACAAGATCAATCTCAAGCGCAAGCAGGTGGAGGTGCTACTGGACCTCGTCGAGCCGCTGGTGGTGCCTTACCGGGAAGGTCCGTTCACGCTCTACGACGAGCTCGCCTGCAAGGTCGAGCTTCAAATCAAGTTGCCGCGGTCCGTCAACTCCGGGTCGGCCGGCCAGGTCGACAGTCTGATCGCCGAGATTCTCGAACGCCACGAGGATGCCGCGTCCGCCGAGAGCTCGCCGGGCTGGAACCGCCGCTTGCGGGAGCCGCTGCCTGACAACTGCGACGAGACCCTCTACGAGTACGAGCGCTGGAGGGCGGAGCAGGTGAACGCGGCAGTCGCAGCGAGAATCGAGGATTCGGTGGAGGAAGCCGCGCGGCTGGTTGATCGCTTGGATGACGACCCGGACTACCTCGATGGGTTCGCGGCGGGCGTCGATCGAGCGCGCGATCGCAGCTTCGACAAAAACTGTGAGCGACTCCTGTCGATGTCGCTGTCTTCCTTCGTCCACAGCGGATCGCGCGATGACGGCCGCGAGTTCAACGACGGCTATCGCGACGGCCAAAAGCTGGTCTTCTATCTCGAAACGGCCCGCAGGCTGAAGGCGTGCTTTCTACCGCCACCGCTCTAGCCGCCGGCACCCCGATCCGGACGAAGCTCCTACGACTCAGGTATCGCGCGGGAAGTATCTCCCCAGCCAGAAATAGAAGCCGAACGTCACCAGGAACAGGACCGCCGTGACCGGCATCATGAAGCGCGTGATACCCATCTCGGTCATCATCTCGAGCTGCTCTGCCGGGATCTCCATTCTTTCGTAGAGGTCCAGGAGAGACCGCCCACGGAAAGTGATCAACGCGTTCAGGCCGTTCACGGCCATGAAGGCAAGTACGCCCAGCCAGGCCCAGCGCTGCAGGCGGTAGAAGCCCCACGCCAGAACGACGCCGGCCGCTCCCAGGACAATGGCGATGAGCAGGGCTCCGGCTCCGTGGACGACCCGACCGAAGAAGGGAATTCCCACGCCCATGAACGGCCCGAAGACCACCACGCCCCAGTAAGCGAGCAGCAGGCTGCCGGCAAGCACTGGCAAGGGACATGAGTCGGTCCAACGTGCCTTCGGATCGTAGTACTCGCACGTCGCCCTGACATGCCGGCTCCGGTAGAAAACGACGAACGCCGCCGGGATGATCAGATAGACAAACGCCACGCTCACGGTCATGCAGCCGACGACCAATACAACTCCCTCTTGAGAGCCCCCCATCTGGCGCTCCATGCCTCGGAGTAGGCCCGGAAGAAAGACAACCATGAGCACCGACGCCAGTACCCCAGTGGCCAAACCGATCGAAGAAAGCACCAGGTTGAGCGCTCGAGCCCACCGCCTGCAGCGTATCGAGCCGACGCCCAGCACCGCCGCGACGGCCGCGAGCGCCGAGTACATCACCGCGCTCACTACCACACTTGCCGTCGAGACACCCTCCATACCGGGAGCGAACCTGTTGGCGTTCGTCAGCACGAGCAGCTGCAGGGCAACCAGTCCCAAGAGGGCAACGGCGATCAGCAGCTCGAGAACGCCGAAGACGATCAGGCCGACCCTGCGGTCCTTGAAGGGCTGAGTTGCGACATCGGAGCCGGCGGACTGCAGGTCGTGTTCCGTCATTGCGCTTCAACCCCTTTCCGAGCACGTTGTCCGTGCCGATCGCAACTTGTCCAGGAGTTCCGACAGAACGATAACAGACGCTAGATGTAGCCTTCGACGATCTCCGCCCAGGGCGCCCGGGCGCCAAAACGGACCAGATTGCCGAAATGCCCGGCCAGCGAGCGGTCGACGAAAATCACGTCCTGGGGGAAGCGCAGATCGGTGGCCCGGGTCCAGTTGTCCATGCCCGCCTGCATGATCTTGTCGTAGAGCTCGGGGTCTTCACCGAAGCGGTACTCGGGCTCACGGCGCAGGATTTCGGCAAGAAGATCCAGGTAGGGCTCGAGCAGCTCGAGCTCGACCGGCGAGCCGTCGCCGCGCGTTGCACCGAGTTGCCTGAGGACTTCGGGCACCTTCTCGCGGCGATCGTCGAGCACGGCGCGCAACAGCGCCGCGTAACAGACGGCCAGTTTCTCGGGAATCCTCTTGACGCTGCCGAAGTCATAGACGACGACTCGGCCGTCTTCCAGGAACGAGAAGTTGGCGAGGTTGGGGTCGGCATGAAGCATGCGATGCTCGAACAGGCCGCGCATCTGGAACTCGAACAACACCCTCCCCCATTGATCTCGCAGCTCCTGGCTGTATCGATCGCTTGCCGCCTCGCGCGGCGGGATGCCATCGATGAACTCCATGGTGAGCACCCGGTCGGTGGATCGAGCCTTGATCACCTTCGGGATGACCACGTCCTCGACGTCAGCGTGAAGCTCGCGCAAGCGGCGCATGTTCTCGGCCTCGTGCTCGTAGTCGAGCTCCTCGAGTAGCCGGTCGCGCATCTCTTCCCACAGAGGTTCGAAATCGGCCTCGAAAACCATCGCGAACAGACTCTTGAACAGCCTCTTGAGGTTCTTCAGATCGGCCGTCACGATCTCGCGGATCGCCGGATACTGGATCTTGACCGCCACCGGTCCGCCGTCGGCGAGCCGCGCGGCGTGTACCTGTCCGATCGAGGCCGCCGCAAAGGCCTCCTCTTCGAATTCCTCGAAGAGCTCGCCGATCGGCGCTTGCAGCGATCCCTCGACTTCGTAGCGCATCACCTCGGAGGGCACGCGAGGCGCTTCGCGTTGCAGCCGTCGCAGGACCTCGGCCACCTCGTTCGGCAACCAGCCCTCCTGAAGACTCAACATCTGGCCGACCTTCATGGCCGCGCCCTTCATTTCACCCAGCGTCTCGGCAATCCGCACCGCGTTCTTGATCAGATTCTCGAGCCGCCTGGCTTCACTGATGGGGCCCGAGCGCAGAAGGCCCAGAGTGCGCTCGCCCGCTACCGATGCGCCGACACGACCGACGAGTCCTCCGAGTCGAAGCAGCCGGCGGCCGGGTGAGGTGACGAGGCCGCTCTTGCGGCGGTCTGCGGTCATGCCGGTCCCGAGCCCGCTCGTCCGAGCCGGACTAGTCCTCTTGCCAGGGATTGGTGGCGAACACCGCGAACTCCGGCCAGAGGGCCCGGCGTTGGGCTGAAAGCGCCGCCAGGATCGCGTCGGCGATGTCCGACGCGTAGAGCTTGTTGGGGTTGTTGCGGCCGGTCTTGCCACCCCAGTTCGTCTGGACTTCGGACGGACAAATGCACACCGCGCGAATGCCGTGCGGCCGCAGCTCCGCCTGCCAGCACTGGGTGATGCCCCGCACGGCCCACTTGCTCGCCGAGTAGGCGGTGCCGTGGGCATGGCCCTTGATGCCCGAGGTCGAGGCGATGTTGACGATGTCGCCCTCGCCCTGCTCGATCATCCCGGGAACGACGCGACTGGTGAGATCGACGAGGCCGAACACGTTGGTGTCGAACTGCTTCTTCATCCGGCCAACGTCGAAATCCTCGAGCGGCGCGAAGTAGCCGTAGCCGGCATTGTTGACCAGGACATCCACGCCACCCATGCGATCACCGCATACCTCGAGCGTTTGGGCGTTGTCGTCCGGAATCGAGACGTCGGCTCGGAGGCCGAAGGCCCCCGTCTTGTCTGCAACTTCCGAGATGAGATCTTCGTTGCGCCCCGTAAAAACCACCTCGTGTCCTTCCGCTCGAGCAGACTCGACGACCGCCGCGCCAATACCCTGGCTTCCGCCGGTAACGAGAAAACGTCTCTTGTTCATGGGTTCTCCTTGGGTCTTCGGAGGGTGCGGGAGATGAGAAGGCCGCATCCTAGCGCGAATTCGGGCGCCTGCTTGACCAACGCCCCCCGATTGGGTGGTCCAATACGGAGCAATCGCCGCTAGGCTTTTCCCGAAGGAGGGTATTCCCATGCCGGAAGCCGCTGCTATCGACAAAGCCCAGTGCGAAAAGGATCACGCTCTCTGGACCGAGGAAATCGCGGCCTGGAAGAACGATCATGCCCGCGCCCTGAACACGCTCCAACAAGTCACCTCTTTCATTCTCAAACACGAGGCTCAACTCGACGATCATCTGAAAGAGGTCAAAGAGCATGAGGGCATGAGCTCGACCAACCCCGAAGAGATGCAGACCATCCGGGAGCGCCATCTCGCGGTCAAGCACCGCCACAACGCTCTCCGTGGACGTCACCGCGGGCTGATCGAAGAGATCCTGCAGCTACAGGTGACCCTCCACAAGGCCGGGCACGGGAACATCCTCTGAGGGCTCATCGGGTTCCCGAGGCAACGGGCGCCGGGCCCGCGCCGCCGATCTACAACCGCCGCGGATCCCGCTCGGTATGATCGGAGCATGCGAGCAAGGGAATCGATCGCGGCTGGTCTCGTTGCGGCCACGATTCTGGCCGCCGGCTGCTCGAGTGTGGCCCTTGACGATCTTCTCGAGGTCACGAGCGGAGGCGGACCGGTCCAGCTCGATCGCGAGACGGTGATCTCGGGCCTGCGACAGGCCCTCGAGATCGGATCGGACCGAACCGTCGAGCGCACCGCGGTGATCGATGGTTTTCTGGCCAACGAGCTCATCCGTATCGTCATTCCGAGCGACATGGAGCCGATGACCAAGACGCTGCGAAAACTCGGGCTCGGGCGCCAGGTCGACGACCTCGAGCTCAATATGAACCGGGCGGCCGAGGAGGCCGCCAGCGGGGCCCGCGAGATCCTCTGGGAAGAAATCCGGGACCTGACATTCCCCGACGCCATGGCGATTCTCGAGGGCGGCAAGACCGCGGCGACCGACCTCCTCGAGGAGCGGACCTCGGCCGACATCCGCGACAAGTTCCACCCGATCATCTTGAGAAAAATGGAGGAAGTCGGCCTGGCGCGCCTCTACGCCGACCTCGCCGAACGCTACAACCGCCTCCCCTTCGTGTCCGGAGATGCCGTCGATCTCGACGCCTACGTGACCGATCAGGCGCTCGCCGGGATCTTCACGATCCTGGGACAAGAAGAGGCTCGTATTCGCGAAGACCCTGTGGCCCGCACCACCGAGCTCCTGAAGCAGGTCTTCGGCTAGTTGAATGAATGTCAGGAGGATCTAGGATGAAGCCAATCGTCAAGAGCTCCGCCGAGGTGAAGGCGAGCTCGATAGCGGCCGGCACCGGAGCCTCGACTCAGGTGCTGCTGGGCCCCGACGACGGGATGCCGCACTTCGCCATGCGCAAGTTCTCCATGCTGGACGGCGGCGGCATGCCGTTTCACACCAACACCGTCGAGCACGAGCAGTACGTCCTGAGCGGTCGAGCGCGGATCCGTATCGGCGACGAGGATCACGAGGTCGGTCCCGAGGACGTCCTCTACATTCCGGCCGGCGTCGCTCACTCGTACAGCGTGATCGAGGGCCCGTTCGAGTTTCTATGCATGGTGCCGAACCTTCCGGACAAGTTGGAGATTCTCGACGCCGAGTCAGACCCGTAGCGACGTCCCAAGAAAACCCTGAACTTTCCGCGTCCGAATACGTTAAAGAGACAATGCTTGTCAGGGGAATCGGGGCCCTGTCGACGCTTCTGCCGTTGCTGTTGGCAGTCGAGGCGTCGCCTGTTTTCGCGCTGGCCCACGATCCGCCCTTCGCGATCGGCAAGACCACGCGCGAGATCAAAGTCGACGGCGAGATGGGCGACCCCGGCTGGGCCGATGCCGAGCCGATCGAGACCTGGTACGAGACCCGACCGGGCGACAATCTGCCGGCCAAGCTCGGCAGCATCGGCCACCTGGTCTACGACGATCAGTTCCTCTACGCCGCCTTCGAGTTCTCCGATCCCGAGCCCGAGAAGATCCGGGCACCGCTGGCCAACCGGGACAACGTTCCCAGCTATACCGACTACGGCGGAGTCCTGATCGACGCCAATAACGACGGCAGCACGGCTCAGATGTTCCTCGCCAACGCGCGCGGCATTCAATACGACGCAATCTCGAGCGACGCCGCGGGTGAGGACTCCGCGCCGGATTTCTTCTGGGACAGCGCCGCCAAGGTCACCCCTCACGGCTGGGTGCTCGAGATGCGCATTCCGTTCTCGTCGCTTCGCTACACCGAGAGCAATCCCGAGCAATGGCGGATTCTCCTCTATCGCAACCACCCCCGGGAGTTCCGGTACCAGTTCTTCTCGTCCAAGCTACCTCGCGACTCCACCTGCTTCATCTGCAACTCGACACCGCTCGTCGGCCTCGGCGGCCTGCCTAGCGGCAGCCATTTCGTCGTGGCCCCGTACACCACCGGGGTACAGCGCTCGGAGCCGGAAGGGGATGTCGGAACGCCGCTGATCTCCGACGATCCGACGTCCGAGATCGGCCTCGACGCCAAGTGGCTTCCCAACCCGAACACGATCCTGGACCTGACGCTCAATCCGGACTTCTCTCAGATCGAGACCGACGCGCCGTTGATCTCGGCCAACGAGCGCTTCGCGCTCTTCTTCCCCGAGAAACGGCCCTTTTTTCTCGAGGGAGCGGACCTCTTCGACACTCCCCTGACGGCGGTCTACACGCGCAGCTTCGCGTCTCCACGCTGGGGCGCTCGGGCCACCGGAGAGTTCAGGGGCAATAGCTACACCTTCCTCGCCGGCGAAGACCGCGGCGGAGGCAGCGTGATCATTCCGGGCCCGCAAGGCTCGGACCTGGTCGATCAGGATCAGGAGTCCGTGGTCACCGTGGGCCGCTTTCGGCGCAACTTCGGCGACTCGTTCCTGAGCTTCGTTTTCACCGGTCGCGAGGTCGAGGACAACTCTTACAACCGAGTCCTCGGCCCAGACTTCCGCTGGCAGGTGACCGACAAGGACGTCATCTCGGGACAGATTCTGATTTCGCAGAGCGAGACCCCGAATCTGCCGGATCTGGCCGACGAGTGGGACGACCGCGAGCTCTCCGGCCATGCGGCCGAGCTCTGGTGGTATCGGCAGACCAAGACCTGGGACTACTTCACGCTCTACCAGGATCTTTCGAACAACTTCCGTGCCGACAACGGCTTCATACCCCAGGTCGGAGTGCGGCGGGGTTTCGGTGAGATCGGCCGCAGCTTCCACCCCGAGGACAAGCCGATCAGCCGCCTGCGGCTCTTTACCCAAGTTTCCTATCGCGAGGACCGAGACGGCAACGTGCTGTCACGGTTCTTGCTTCCCGGTTTCGGCTTCGACGGCCTCCTGAACTCGTTCGTTCGGGTCGAGTTTCTCCTGAGCGACCAACGCTCCGGCACCGAGCTGATCAAACGCAACCAGATTCGACCGCTGCTGGTGCTGCGGCCGGGCGGAGTGCTCTCTCAGGTCGAGTTGAGCGCCCAGTTCGGCGATGAGGTGGACTTCGCCAACGATCGCCAGGCCGACGGCCTGACCCTCGGCATCGAGCTCGACCTGCAGCCCACCGACCATCTCGAGCTCAGCCTTGACACCGACCAGCGCAAGCTCGACGTGACCACCGACGAAGGTCTGTCCGGCGAGCTGTTCAAGGCCCAGGTCGCGCAGCTCCGCGCCACCTACACGTTCAGCTCGAAGAGCTGGCTGCGCCTCATTGGCCAATGGCTACGCACGGAGCGACGGCCGGAGCTGTATGACGATCCCGAGGACGTCACCCCGCTCTCGGAAGACCTGGGGACGTCGCTGGTCTTCGCCTACAAGCTCAACTGGCAATCCGTGCTCTTCGTCGGCTACGGCGACAGCCGAGAGTTGGACGAATTCGACCGCCTCGAGCCGGCAAGCGAAGAGGTCTTCGTCAAGCTCTCCTACGCCTTTCAGCGCTAGCGCGGCCTGTCGATCGAGTCGCGGGGCAGAATCAGACGCATAGCGACGCCCATTGGAGCGTCGGCCGCGGAATCTTCGCCAGCCCCAGGCCGCGGCCAAAGACGAACGGTAGCCCAGCGCGGGCCGGCAGAAAGCCCCCTTTCCCAACCGGCGGTCTGAGCTCCTCGAAGAT
>JAAENP010000362.1 GCA_024224155.1 bacterium | reverse complement strand
TATCGATCTCGCCGAGGAAGTAGACGCCGGAGCTGTGTTGGTGACCTGCTCGACACTATCTCCGTGCGTCGAGAAAGTGCTCGCACCCCAGGGTATTCACGTACTTCCGATAGACGCGGCCATGATCGCCGAAGCGGTGGAGCGCGCCTCTCGTCTCGCTGTTTTGGCCACCAACCCAGCCACCATCGAGCCCACCCGGCAGGCCGTGCTCGCCGCCGCCGCCCGGGCCGGCAAAGAGGTCTCGATTGAGGAAGTGGTGCGGATGGACGCGCTCGACGCTCACCTCGAGGGTGACCTCGCGGCGCACGACCGGATTGTCGCCACCGCCGCCGTCGAAGTCCTCCCCATCGTCGACCTCGTGCTGTTCGCCCAGGCATCGATGGCCCGCGCGCTTCAGGCGGTCCCGCCCGAGCACCGCGCCCGCATCCTCACCAGCCCGGCAGCGGCGGTAGCCCAGGTGAGGGGGCTTCTTCTACAATAGGGTTTACACCTTCCCAAACAGGAGCAGCAGATTGAATACAGCATTACTCGCCCTGGAAGATGGGACCGTCTTCGAGGGCCGAGGCTTTGGTGCGCGCGGAGAATGCGCTGGTGAAGTTGTCTTCAACACCTCGATCACCGGCTATCAGGAGATATTCACCGATCCTTCCTACTGCGGCCAGATCGTCGTCCTGACCAACCCGCAAATCGGCAACTATGGCGCCAACGTCGCTGACAAGGAGTCCGTGCGGCCCTTCATCGAAGGTTTGATCGTACGGGACTTCTCGCCGGTGGCCAGCAACTGGCGCTCGGAAGAGAAGGCCGACGAATTCCTCGCAACCAGCGGCATTCCTGTCGGCAGCGACATCGACACTCGCGCGCTGGTGCGCCGGCTCCGCAGCCAGGGGGTGATGCGCGGCGTGCTGTCGAGCGACGGCGGCGACCCTCGGGCGCTGGTGGAGAAGGCACGCTCGGTTCCCTCGATGCAGGGACTCGATCTGGCGACGCGGGTCACCACCGCCGAGCGCTACGAGTGGGAGCAGCCGGTGGAGAGCTGCTCGCCGTCCGAGGACGTCGGGGAAGCGCCGCCGATCCGATTCCACGTGGTGGCTTACGATTTCGGAATCAAGCACAACATCCTGCGGCGGCTGCGGCAGGTGGGTTGCCGGTCCACCGTTGTTCCCGCGAGCACTTCAGCCGAGGACGTGCTCAGCTTGAATCCCGATGGCATCTTTCTTTCGAACGGTCCCGGTGATCCCGAGCCGCTCGAAGCGCAAGCTGTGGAAGTACGGAAGCTGGTAGGCAAGAGACCGATGTTCGGCATCTGCCTGGGGCATCAGGTGTTGGGCCTCGCGCTCGGCGGGAAGAGCTTCAAGCTGAAGTTTGGCCATCGTGGCGCCAACCATCCGGTGCTGCACTATCCGCGCAACAAAGTGGAGATCACCTCGCAGAACCACGGCTTCGCGATCGATCCGGATTCGCTCGACCCCAACCAGATCGAGATCACTCACATCAACCTCAACGACCGGACGCTCGAAGGTTTCCTCCACCGCGGCCATCCATTGTTCTGTGTGCAATACCACCCGGAAGCCGCGCCCGGTCCGCACGACTCGCGG
>JAAENP010000361.1 GCA_024224155.1 bacterium | reverse complement strand
GGGTCGAGCAGAGCACCGAGCCACGGGCCGTCCTCTGGGTTACCCACAACCTGGACGACCCGCAAGAGCTCGGCTCGTCGACCGCTCTTCGGGTCGGCTCGCGACGTTGTGAAAAGAGGGGGCGAGAGTGGCTGGAACGATGCAGGAAAGCCAGGCGACTCGTCGATCCCTAGACGAAGCGATAGTCGGCTCGGCTCCTGGCTGGTACCGGCTGGCCTGGGTCGAGTGGACCCGCTCTTTCTCGCGCCGCCATGCTGGCGGTGGGGCGGGCAGGCGAGATTTCCTGATGCTGTCCATTCTATTGTGCTTGACGTCGTTCTTGACCCTCTTCCTTTGGGGAACGCGAGAAGGTCTCCTGGGGCAGTTCATCAACGTGTCACTCGGCAAGGTGGAAGGTTACGGGGTCCCGGTCTGGGTCCTGTCGAATATCGGCGACGGTCGCAATCCGGGTATCGATTGCGAACTGACGGCGCGCCTCGAAGCTCTCGATCCCGGCTTAATCCACGTCTTTCCCTTTCGCCGGATCGAAGGGGACGTGGGCTTGCCGGGACCTCCCAAAGGCGAGACGGCGGCGTGGTCCGATCAGTACGGCTCCTTCTACGGCCGAGCCGTCTGGCCGCACGATCCGCTCTGGACGTCACCCGGAGAGGCGGCGAGCCAAAACGGCGAGGACGGGCCGGCGGTGCCGCTCGAGGTCGTCCTGAATCGCAAGCTCCTCGAGCAGTCGCTGCGATGCGATGCCTATCGCGCGGCTCTGCGCGGGCTCTACCCGGGCCTGACCCTGCCGGAGGAAGGCCAGGATGCACTCGAGTGCTTGTCGAACGGCCGCATCTGGCTCGACGTTCGGCTGGGGCGAGGTCGGCGTTTGGTTTCGTTTCGCATCCGCTGGAACGATCAGATTCCGTCGATGGAAAGCGTTGCCTTCCTGCTTCCGATGAGGACCTACCAGGTGATTGAGTTGACGCAATCCAACCCCGGGATTCGTTATTTTCCAGAGGGCGAAGGGGAGGCGAGCGAGAGGATCGCGGAGCTCGCGGTCTGGGGCTTTGCGGGCGGCGACGTGAGCGGCCGCCGACGCCTGGACGCTCTGGCAAGGTGCCTGGGGGGCGCGGTGGTAGGTACGACCCACGTGTCGCTCGAGCAACCCAGGCCGCGAGCCGCCGCCGAAGCCTGCGCGGAAGCCTCGGAGCTTCGGCTCGCCGAGCGCTCCGCACCGGGACCGAAGGACCTGACCGTATCCAGTTTCGTGACCGGTGAGCTCTTCCGGCTCGAACCATCTCCCGAGCTCCAGGAGTGCGGCGGCCGACGGTTGCTGATCCCCTGTGCCTCGCTCTCACAGCGCTGGCGCGAACAGAACCTGGATTGCGATGAGAACAACGTCGCGCTCGCTGATTCGACCGCGACTCTAGGGGTTT
>JAAENP010000360.1 GCA_024224155.1 bacterium | reverse complement strand
GCGCCCAGCGAGCGCGCGGCGCTTCGGTGGGAGGACGGCGTCAGGCGCCGGGTCACACCGAAGAAATCGAGCACGCCACCCCTGTTGGCGACGTAGACGAGGCCGTCCGGACCTTGCACGACGGCCCAGTTCTGCCCGTACGCGTCGTAGTCCTCCGGTCCGAAGTTCTGAACGTAGAAGCGCCCCACTTCGTCGAAGGACGAGGCGGACTGAGCCTCGACGCCGTGGGGCAAGAGCGCCAGGGCGATCAGCAGACCACACAGCCGACCGGCCATGGGGCGCATACGATCGCCCTCGGGGCTGACGGGTTTCATGGCGCATCCTTCATGGGCTCATCTTTACACAGGCCGTAGCCAACCTGCCGATCCCCCTCTCCGCGGGTGGCCCGCCCCAGAGCTCGGGCGGCGAGGGGCAGCCCACGTCCCACCCCGCGCCCAGGATCCGGGTGGGTCGCGCCGCGTCGAGCCCGTCCGGCAGCGGCGGCAGGTGGCATTCGAACGACCCCGCCGCGTCGCATCCGTCGTCCCCTGGCGCGCCGTGTCGAAGAGCGAGCTCCTGGCGCGGGTCCAGACCCACATCGCGCTGCTGCTGGTTGCCCCCCGTTTCCGTTGCACCTTGTTTCCGTTCCACGTTTCCGTTGGATGTTGTATTCAACGTCTTATTCAGGCAGTGTCATTCCATCCGCGGAGCGGAGCCACCGGTGGCTGAGACGCGGTGGGCGTTGTCCGGTAGGAGCACATCTTGCAACAGATTCGAACCAACGGCGACGGGATGTCCAGGCTTCGCCTGATCATCGTCTGGCTGTCGATCGTCGCCGGTTCCGCGATCGGGGGCGGATTCACAGCGGCCACCGCACAACCTTCTCTGGATCCGCACCTGCCGCTCAGCAAGTACGTCATCGACACCTGGACGACCGAGGACGGCCTTCCGAGCTCCACCATCGAGGCCATCCTGCAAACCCGCGACGGCTACCTCTGGCTCGGCACCCGCGGCGGGTTGGCGCGCTTCGACGGGGTGCGTTTCAAGGTCTTCGACCGGAGCACGGTGCCGGGCTTCTTGAGCAACCGCGTGATGGCCCTCCACGAAGGCCGCGACGGCAGCCTCTGGGTCGGCCTCCTGCAGGGCGGCCTGCACCGTCTCCGCAACGGTACTTGGGACCATTTCGACACCCGTGACGGCCTCCTGGACAATTCGGTCACGGCCCTCTACGAGACCCGTGAGGGCGTCTGGATCGGCACGATGCGGGGCGTCAACCGCTGGAGCGGCGGAGGATTCTCGCCCGTTGACGGCTGTCCCGAAGACGTCGTCGCCCTCCAGAAGGCAGCGGACGGGACTCTCTGGATTCTCGGCAAGAGGAAGCTCACGCAAGTTGTCGACGGCAAGTGTGTGGCCTCGCCGGAAGGGCCCGCATTGCTGTGGGATCTGGATGCCAGGACAGGACGCTCCTGGGACCAGCTGCTGGCGGCTCGCGACGGCTTTCTGTGGCTGGTGACCGCTGACGGCAAGATCTTCCGCCTGGCCGGTGATGAGTTGACGGTGATGGGTGCCTACGAGGGGCCCTTGTATCCCGATGCCCTCTGTCTTTTCGGGGATCGCCGCGGGACGATCTGGGCCGGCACTCACGGGGGTCTGGTGCGGTTTGCCGACGGTGTGTCCACGACCTTCACCGCGGCCGATGGTCTCGTGGATACAAGGGTCCTCTCTCTCTTCGAGGATCGCGAGGGAAGCTTGTGGATCGGCACCTACAACGGCCTCAACCGATTCAAGAGAAGCCGGTTCGAGACGCTGACGGCCGCCGACGGACTGTCGGCCGACGACGTCTACTCGGCTTTCGAAAGCTCTGACGGCAACGTCTGGATCGCCTCGCCGACCGGCGTCGTCCGCTATTCGGAGGGAAGGCCGCGAGCCGCTCCGGTGGCCGGTAGGCTCGCGGGCAGAATTCAAGCTCTCCTGGAAGATTCGCGCGAAAGGCTCTGGGTCGGCACTTCCGAGGGCCTCTTTCATCTCGACGGCGACACTTGGAAGCGCTACGACAGGTCTGAAGATCTCGCGCGGACCGCCATCCACTCCCTCAGCGAGTCCCGTTCGGGTGAGATCTGGGTCGGTACCTCCACCCGAGCCATCCGCCTTGGCCAAGGTGGCGTCGCCACCGCCCTGGAGCTCGACGGGTCGCCGGTCGCGGACATCCTCGAAGACCGTCAGGGAGACCTGTGGTTCGCCACTGGCAAGCACCTCTTCCAACGCCGCGCAACGGTCCTCATCTCCTATCCCCAAGAGGACTCACGCACCTATCGCATCCGGGAAATCCGCCAGGACCCGTCGGGAGTTTTGTGGCTCGGGACCGTCGACAGCGGGCTGCTGCGTTTCGAGGACGGCCGACTTACGGAGTTCAATACCGCCAACGGCCTCTACTACGATCACGTCTGGCACAGTGCCGAGGACGCCCAGGGGGTCGGCTGGATGTGCAGTGACCGTGGGCTCTTCACCGCCGTACGCCGTGAGCTCGACGAGCTTGCACGCGGCGAGAGAACGTC
>JAAENP010000359.1 GCA_024224155.1 bacterium | reverse complement strand
TCGTCGGCGGCAAGCCGGCGCAAGTGCTTTATCGCGGCCGGTCGGGCTGTTGCGCGGGTATCGATCAGATTCGTATCGTGATCCCCGAGGGTGTCGAGGGCTGTTCCGTGCCGCTGGTGGTGATCATCGAGGGGGCGCCGAGCAACTTCACCTCGATGTCGATCGCGCCGGAGGGCGCGGTTTGTTCCGACCCCAACGGCGCCTCCGCGGAGGAGCTCGAGATGCTCCGCTCCGAGGGTGAGATTCGCTCCGGACAGGCGATACTTGGCCGCATCTGGATCGAATCCAACATTCCCGGCGACGATTCCGTTCAGCGGAGCGACAATGCCTCCGCCGCCTTCGTCGGAATCGACTCCGCACAGTCTTTGCAGGCACGAAACGCCGCCCCGACAATCGGCTCCTGCGTCGTCAACCAGATTCCCGGCGCTCCGGCGGTCGAAATCACCGGACTGGACGCGGGCATGGTATCGCTCAGCGGTCCCGTTGGTTCCTTCGATCTGTTGCAGTTCGTCACCGGGCAACATATTCTCTCATTCGTGCCCGGCAGCCCGGACCTGCCCGGGGTGGTGAACGACGGCACTCTACTCGAGGCGGGACAGTATACTCACACCGGTACGGGCGGAGCCGATGTCGGCGCATTCAACGTCCGCATGGATCTGCCCACGCCGATTGACTGGACCAACCGGACCGCGCTCGACACGGTCAACCTCAATCAGCCGCTGGTAATCAACTGGACCAACGGCACGCCCGGCACGTTTGTCCAGATCATCGGGACCTCTGGGTTCGCCCGCGGCCCCAACGGCTTGGTGGGAGCCCAGTTCCAGTGTCGCGTCGACGCCACCGCGGGCACCTTCGTCGTACCAGGGGAGGTGGTTGCCAGTCTACCGGTAAGCCTCGATAACGCGGGCGCGCCGGGCGGACAGTTGCTGGTGGGCGCAGTCGGCTTCGGCGAACGCTTCCAAACTAACGGAATCGCCTTCGGCCTCTCGTTTTTCGCCGACATCTATCTCAAGAACGTCAACTACCGCTGATCGGGAGGGTGCGCGACATAGAAGTGAGGATTGGCCTGGTTTCTTTTTTTGTGGCGATATCCCTAGCGTAGTAGTACGCTAGGGATGAAGGAGGACTCCATGCCAGAATCCCTCGCTGATCTGGAAAGCCGTCGCGCTGCCATCCAATCTCAAGTCGCCCAACTGGGTGATATGCGGTCTGGCTCCATCACCGACACAGGAGGTCGCTGTGGAACTCCGAACTGTCACTGTCGCCGGTCCGGCGACCCCGGCCACGGCCCCTTCTCTCGATTGACACGGAAAGTAAAGGGCAAGACCGTCACCGAAACCTTCTCTTCGCCGGCCGCACTGGCTAAGGCTCAGCTAGAGGTCGCTGAGTACCACCGTTTCCGTGAACTCGGCAAGCAACTTCTGGATGTCAATGAAGAGATCTGTCGAGTGCGACCGGTGGAGGAGCCAGCCCTGTCACCACAGGAAAAAAAACGGCCGAAGCGATCCGCCAGGAAGCCACGCGCGAAGTAAACCAACTGTTACGCGTGATCTTCCAGGGCCGCCGCAAGACGGGCCAGCTCGATCTGGAAGCCATCGAAATGGCGGTGCGTTCGGCCATGCATCAGGCCGGGGCAGCGGCCCTGGGAGAACTGCTGCAATTCCCAGCCCCGGCCGACGATCAGCGCCGCCTTGCTTGTTCCTGTGGCCATCAGGCGCGGTACCGGGAGTTGCGCTCCAAGCCGGTTCTCACCGCCGTCGGCCGGGTGGAAGTCTCGCGTCCCTACTACCTGTGCCCGCACTGCCATCGCGGTCAGTTCCCGGCCGATGTCGAGTTGGATGTGGAAAACACCGAACTCTCTCCCGGCGTACGGCGGATGCTGGCGAGGGTGGGCCAGGAGGCGCCCTTCGATCACGGGCGCCAGCAGATGGAACTGCTGGCCGGTCTGGAGGTAACCACCAAAGCCGTGGAGCGGACGGCGGAGGCGGTGGGCGAGGACATCGCCGCCCGCGAGCAGCAAGAGATTCAGCGCGCCATGCAGTTGGATCTGCCCATGGTAGTGGGAGAGCCGGTTCCGATCTTGTATGTGCAGATGGATGGAACCGGAGTGCCGGTGGTGAGAAAGGAAACCGCGGGACGAACCGGGAAAAAGGAGGGAGAACCGGCCCACACCCGTGAGGTCAAGCTGGGATGCGTCTTCACCCAGACAACATGGGATGCGGAGGGCTATCCCATCCGCGACCCGGATTCGACCACCTACACCGGCGCCATTGAAACCGCCGAGCAGTTCGGCAAGCGGATCTACCTGGAAGCCTGGAAGCGGGGTTGGAGCCGCGCCGCAAAGAAAGTGGTGATGGGCGATGGATCGGAATGGATCTGGAATCAGGCCCAGCAGCACTTCCCCGGCGCCACCCAGATCGTCGATCTGTATCACGCTCGGGAACATCTCTGGGGGTTGGCCCGCAAACTGTATCCGAATGATGAGGCCCAGCAGAACCGTTGGATGATGGTCCACCAAGACCTGCTCGACAACTGCAAAATCAAGAAGCTGGTGGTCTCGTTGCGATCCATCCAGACCGCCTCAGCCGAAGTGGCCGAAAAGCTCCGCACCGAGGCGGAGTACTTTCGCAAGAACGCCCGGCGCATGCGTTACCCGAAGTTCCGTCGCCAGCACCTGTTCGTGGGCACGGGCGTGATCGAGGCCGGGTGCAAGACCGTGATCGGTTCTCGCTGCAAGCAGTCGGGCATGTTCTGGACGGTTCGCGGGGCCAACGCGATTCTGGCTTTGCGCTGCGCTCAATTCAATGGCCGGTTTGAGGACTATTGGGAGGCGCGCCGGGCTTGACTTCCACTTCTATGTCGCGCACCCCTGCGCACCTGCTCCTGCGCATCAACCTCCGCGTCAACGGCTTGCGAATCAACGGCTCAGCGCCGCGCCGGGGCAGACGTGCCGACCCGTGGTGATAG
>JAAENP010000358.1 GCA_024224155.1 bacterium | reverse complement strand
GGGTCGAGGTCCAGATCAACCGGTCGCCTTCGGGAAAGAAGAACGAGCAGGCGTCGCGCCCAACGTCGTTGATCCGTCTCGACTCGGTGCCGTCGAGCTTCATGGTGTGAACGTGGTAGTCGACATCGTCGCCCATCTTGCCGTTGAAGATGAGCTGCGTACCGTCGGCCGAGAAGTAGGCCTCGGCCGCCATCCCCTGATGGGGTACTCGCGTCACCGGCAGCTCGGCGAGGGCTGTCTCGGGCGCCGTCTCCTCGGGCACCGGCTCTTCGGTTGCCAATGGTGGCGGCGGTGGCGAGCAGGCCCCGGCGAGCACCCAGAGGCCCGCGAGCACGGCCAGGCCTGTAGCAGCCCGGCCGCCAGATCCAGATCCTGCGCTCGTGAATCGTGTGGTCATTCTCGCCGCTACCTTTGGCTCTCGAAATCGATGGCCACTCCAACGTGGTAGTTACGGCCATCCTCCCAGACCTGGAGATTGCCGGGGATGGGATTGCCGGCGGCGTCGCGCCGGAAGATGTCGGACTCGTCGAAGAGATTGTCGGCCCGCGCCCACACGCGGAACTTCTTGCCGCTCACCTGAAGGGTCTTGCTCGCCTGCAGGTTCCACAGGGTGTAGCTCGGCGTGAAGCTGCCGTCGGAGGTGCCCGGGGTCTCCTCGCCGCGATACTCGGCGCGCAGGTTGGCGCGCAGGCCGCGGCCGGGATCCTGCCAGAGAAGTTTGACAAACGCCGTATCCGTGGCGGTGCCGCCGAGGTCCTCGCCGTCGTCGTCTTCGGCATCGAGGTAGGTGTAGGCGACAGAGGGCGTGAAGCCTCCGGGAAAGTCGATCGCCAGCTCGGTGTTGAAGCCCTGGCGCGTGGAGATCCCCGGGATGTTCTTGTAGCTGAACGGCGGGGTGAAGTCTCCGAAGTCGAAGACGATGGAGTTGTCGAGCTCGGTGTCGAAATAATCGATCGAGGCGTTGACCCTGGAGCCGAAGTAGGTGAAGCCCACGGTCAAGGCATCCGAAGTCTCGGGTTTCAGATCGGGGTTGCCGACGAAGAAGAAGGGGATCTCGATAAAGAGCTCGCCAAAGCGCGGCGCTCGGAAACCGTGCCCGTAACTCGCCCGCAAACGTGTCGTGTCGCTTGCGGCGAACACCGCGCTGAGCTTGGGACTCGTCTCGCTGCCGTACTCGCTGTCGTCGTCGTAGCGCACGCCACCCGTGAAGGTGAACTTGGGGCCCAGGTTGAGCTCCTGCTGGAACCAGGCCACGTTGAGATCGCGATCGACCTCGGTCGAGTCGGTTCCGGGCCTGCGCAGGGAAGACCGGTCCATCTTCTGGTGGCGGTACTCGAGGCCCGCCTGAAACAGCTGGTCCTCGCTCAGCGCCTGCCAGCTCTTGCTCAGGCTGGCCTTGCCCTCGGTGTTCCACTCCTGCCACGGCGGCACCACCTCGACGCGGTCGGGGTAGACATCGGTCTCGTCGCGGTCGTACTTGCCGTAGGTCAGCGTTACGTTGAAGGTGCTCGAAGGGGAGAGCACGAAGTCGAACTCCGGAGACAAGGTGTAGCGCACCAGCTCTAACTGCTGGTCGAATATCTCTTCCCCGAGCTGCGTGGCGCCGGCAAAGAAGTTGTCCTTGACGTCTCGGCGGGAGTAGTTGACAAAGAGGCGGCCGACGACGTCGTCTGAGATCTGGTAGTCGCCGTTCCCCTGGAAGTCGACCCGTTCGCTGCTGGGCTCCCCCTGGGTCTGCGGGTCGGCCGAGTCGAGGTCGTAGCCGTCGAAGGTCCGGAACGAACCGATGAGCTCGAGCCCGTATCTACCTTCGCGCTGACTGAAACTGTCGGAAAGGCGGAAGTCGCTGTGGGAGCCCGCCGTCAGCTCGAGTCGGTTGTGGGTGCCCGGCTCGGCCTTTTTGGTGATGATATTGATGACTCCTCCCAGCGCATCGGTGCCGTAAAGGGCCGAGCCGGCGCCTTTGACGATCTCGACGCGCTCGACGTTGGTCAGGTCGAGGTCTTCGAGATTGAAGTTGCCGATGCCGTCACGGCCCAGGTAGCGTCGTCCGTCGACCAGCACCAGCACTCCGTCGTTGCCGACCCCGTTGATCGAAACGTGGCCCCGGCCGCCTCCGGAGTGGACCACGATGCCGGCGCCGGCCTGCTCTCCGAGAACGTCCTTTGCCGACTGGCCACCGGTATCGAGAATCTGCATCTCGTCGATCAAGGTGGTGGGCTCGGCCACGTCGAGCAGCAGCTGTTCACGCCGGTTGGCGGTCGAGACCGTGACCGACGAAGAGAATCGGGTGAGGGCGAGCCTGGCCTCCACACCCGCCCGTTCCCCCGCGACCAACGTAACTCCCTCCCGGAGGTAAGGCACGAAGCCGTCCAGAACCGCCTCGACCCGATAGGTGCCGCCGGGTAGTGCGGAGAAGGTCGCCAAGCCGGCGGCATCACTGACCTGACGTTCGCTGATCTCATAATCCTGATCGCTTACCTGAACCGTGGCTCCCGGGACGGCCCCCCAGCGGTCTCTCACCGCCACCTCCAGAACCGCACCGGCCCCTTCCTGGGCAGCTACCAACCCCGTAGTCACGGGCAGCACCAGGAGGAGCGTAATTGTCAATGCGATGAGTTTTGGCCTCTTTGTGTTCATGACTTCTTCCTTCTTTCGATCTGGAACGGTGATCTGGATGGTCCGCCAAACGACGAAGCGCTGAGCGCGTCTGTCGCATAGGTTGCCCATCTCGAGTTGCCCGTTAGCTTAGGTGCTCATCGCCGGTGACGGACCACCCGTAGGAGCGGATAATCGACCCACCCTGCAGAGGTGGTCGCCGCCCGCTCTCAATGAACGATGACCGCCCGGTGGCGGGCGGGATCCAGCCACTCGCGGGCGAGTCGCTCGAGTTGGTCGCGGCTCACCTGGTCGAGCGCCTCGAGGGCGTCCAGGTCCTCGCGCGCCTCCACGCCGGTAAAGGCCCGCAGGCCGAGATAGCGGGCGCGGTTGACGGCCGTCATCCGCCGCATCAGCGCTCTACTTCTGAGAACCGCCCGGATTCGCTCGATGTCCTCGTCGTCAACCATGCGCGTGCGCAGACCGTCCATCTGGCTCCGCAGTCCGGCCAGGGCCTGGTCGCGGTTCTCCGGCCGGGTGCCCATCTCGAGGGTGAGCCAGGCGAGCGCCGGCTCGGCGGAAAAAGCCACGGACGCTCCGAGCCGGTAGGCCAACCCCAGCTCTTCCCTCAGGGTCATGGCCAGTCGATCCGACGCGATGGCCGCGAGGAGCGTCAGCCCCGGGCGATCGGCGGCAGCCACCTCGTCGATGAACCCCAGATAGATTTTCGCCTGATCGGCCCCCAGAGCCACTTCGACCGCCGGTCCCGGCGTTCCTGTCAACGGCCACGAAGTGACCGTTGGCGACTCCGGACCGGGCGCGGCGGAGGCGAATCTCTCCGCGACCGCACCGAACACGTCCTCCGGTTCGTGGGGCCCGACCACGCTCAGCACCAGCGCTCGCGCCCCCAGATAGGCGTCGGCAAACTCCACCAGATCCTCGTGGGTGAGCCGCCCCAGACTCGCCGGTGACCCGACGAGAGGCCTGGCCAGAGGATGATCGGCTCCAAGGAGAGCGGCCCGGTAGGCGGTGCGGCCGACCTCGGTCGGGGAGGATGCCTGCTTCTCGGCGCGCACCAGGCGAGCCGCGTGCAGGGTCTCGAACTCTCCCTGGCCGAGCGCCGGCAAACGCACCAGCTCGGCCAGCAGATCGAGCGCCGGCAGCCAGTTGCCACTCTGGACCTCGAGACGAACAAACGAGTGGCTGGGGCTCGTGTAGTAGTCATCGTAGGGGATGAAGTCGGAGTCGGCGGTCTTGAGCTCGGCTCCAAGTCTCTCGAGCCGCGCTTCGAGCTGGGCACGGTCAGAGAGCCGAGTGCCACGCGGCAACAGCCGGTGCAGAAGATCGGCAATCCCATCTTGGCCTTCGGGCTCCCGCGCGGACCGGTCTCGAACCAGGAGGTGGAAACCGGTGACCTGGGTCCCCGCCTCCCTGGACGCCAGCACTCTCATGCCATTGTCGAGAGTTCGGTCGAGATCCGCGGCCGTGAGACCTGCAGGCGGCGGCGATTCGGCCCTCGCCGCGGCGACGATCTCCCCAATGGGCTCGATCGTCGTCTCCCGGGCGCCCGGGTCGACAACCACGACTCGGGCCCGGCGCGCCAAATCATCAAACAGCAGTGCCGCGGTGGCCGCCACCTCTTCGGGGGGCGGCTCGGGCCGCTGGTCGGGTCTGAGGAGCGGCGCGAGCGAGCCGGTGCAGGCGCCCAGAGTGTCCGCCACCATCATGCCGAGATAGTGCAGCCGCTGGCCCATGAGGAGCTCTCCGGAGCGCGCGGCGGCGCTCGCCCGCATCACCTCGACCGGACCAAAACCCGGCTGGTTCAAACCGCGACGGCCGGTGGCGTCGAGAGCCTCGAGGAGCTTCCGCGCCACGGCGCCCGAATCGGTGCCGGGCAGCAAATCGGCTCGAATCGAAAGGGCGCTGCCCACCGGTCGCGGGACGTAGGTGGCGGAGATCCGCGTCGCCTCGTCGCCGGGAACGGCTCGCCGGAGGGGACCGGCCTCACTCGAGAGAATCGAGGCCATGATGCTTGCATCCAGGCCGCCGGCCTCGCACGGACCGGGGGCCGGCAGAGTGACGCTGATCACGGCCGAGGCCGCCTCCTTGCCGACTCGGGTCACAGTGCCATCTCCGGGACCCGCGAACGGGTCGGGTATCGGAGGCAAGGGCGGCCGGGGAGCTCCGGCCGCGGCCGGGTCGTAGATCCTCTCCACCAGCTTCAGCATCTCTCCGGCGGCGAAGTCACCGGCTACGAAGAGAAGAGTGTTCTCGGGAACGTACCGTCGCTCGTAGTACTCCCACACCCGGTCGCGCTCGATACCGGCCAGCGAGTCGTAGGTGCCGATGACCGGACGAGCGTAGGCCGTTTTCGGAGAGGTCCGCTCACGAATCGTCAGGTCGACCTCGTGGTCCGGCCGCGAGCGATCCTTGGCGATCTCCTCGAGGACTATCTTGCGCTCCTTGCCGTATTTGTCCTGCGGGATCGTTGAATCGAAGAGCATCGCCGCTTGAATCTCGAGACCCTGGGCCGCATGGGCCGTGGGTACCAGCATCGTGAAATAGGTGTGATCCTCGTCGGTGTGGGCGTTGCTGTAGCCGCCGATGCGGTCCACCGCGGCGTACAGCTCCTCCTGATTCATCGTCGTCGTCCCGTTGAAGAGCAGATGCTCGAGCAGGTGGGAGGCACCGGAGAAATCTTCCGACTCGAGAGCGGAACCGGCTCCGATAATGGCTGTGGCGCTGACCATCGGGACTTCCCGGCGCTCGGCGAGAGCCACCCGCATGCCGTTCGGGAGCACCGTCTCAAGGTATCCCGCTTCGGGAGCGGTTTCGGGATCGGTTGGAGCGAGCTCAGCCGCGGCTGCCGCCGCAAGACAAGCGAGGAAAACACAAAACACTGAGGCGGTGGTCGACTTCATCCAATCGCACATGACAGAAGTATAAGTCGGCCGTGGCCCCGTGCCCGAAGGCCCACCCGATTATCTGGCTCGACTCAGGCCGGAGCGGTGATGAACTCGAACAGGATCGCCTGTTCGCCGTACTGGGCGATCCGCCGGCTGATCGCCTTGACGATCTTCTTCTGACGCGCCAGCAGCGCCTCGATCTGGCGGCCGTCCAGATACGGGGCGAGCCGCTCGCGTACCGCCCCCGCATC